>JAYUWA010000087.1:0-7217 GCA_043753795.1 Bacteroidota bacterium
CGTAGTCAGATGCTCTATCCAATTAAGCTACGGGTGCAATAATATTTTAGAAACGCTTAGAATCGCTGTTTTGAATCAAAAACGAGGCCGCAAAGATAGATTAAAAATGATTCCTGCAAAGGATTTGTGAAGCGATTATTTCTTGCCTTTGTAATACTTTAAGGCTGTAGGCATATAAGACTGAAGATCTTTGATTCGTGTCGCATCACTTGGATGAGAACTTAAGAACTCCGGTGGCTTTGCTCCGCCTTGCTGACCCATTCGCTGCCAGAAAGCAATTGCTTTTTGTGGATCGTAACCGGCCATAGCTGCGAAAATCAACCCTAATTTATCAGCTTCTGTTTCGTGAGTCCGGGAGTATTTTAAAATTCCTAAAGTGGAACCAGCACCGTAGGCAGTCATGAACATATTCTTTGTTTCCGCGGCTTTCGTTGACAATGCAACATCCAAGGCCATTCCACCGGCTTGTTGCATCAACATCTGACTCATGCGCTCGTTTCCGTGACGAGCTACTGCATGTGCAATTTCATGACCCATTACGATGGCCAAGCTGGCTTCGTCTTGCGTGAGGGGTAAAATGCCTGAATAGACGACAACTTTCCCACCCGGCATACACCATGCATTGACTTCCGGAGAATTTACAAGATTGTATTCCCATTTATACCCTGCTACGCGGTCTCCCATTTTGTTTTGTCCGAGATAAGTAACAACGGCAGACTGAATTTTCGCACCAATGTTTTTTACCATCTGCGCTTCAAGAGTGCCTGTAACCGGTGGATTCTGTTTAAGGAAATCCTGGTAACTCGTTAAACTCATCGATACCATCTGACTTTCAGGCAAAATGTTAATTTGTTTTCTGTTCGAAATTGGAACGGTGCTGCAAGCGGTAAAGAGCAATGCTAAACCGAGTGCTTTGATTTTTAGTGATCTCATAGAATTGTGTGGTGAAATATCGTGCCAAAAGTAGTGATTTGGTTGGGAATTTTGCAGGTTGCCAAGAACTTGGTTGAAGCTAGGTCTTTCATGACAGTTCAGGGTTTTCAGGTCAAGGGTCAAAGGTCAAGGGTCATCTAGAATCAACTTGTAGTGATCTTCCTTCAACTTAAGCACCTATTGACCTCTGACCTAATCAGGAGTTCCTGAAAGAATTGACCCTTTGTAAATGAGGTACTCCTTGTAAAAAGTACTACACCAATGACCTTTGACCCTTGACCTTTGACCTAATTCACTCAAGTAAAGTACCATATCCTCGAATTCCATCAAAAAATTCGCTAGATAGGAATCAAATTATTCCCTACTTTTGTAGTCGCAATTGATAATAATAGAAAAAATGAAATCACTACTTAACACCCTCAACCCGGAAGCAGAAGAAGTTGTAATTGAAGAGGTCAAAGAAGCCCGTGTACGTGATCTAATTCTGTATAATGACGATGAAAATACTTTCGATTTTGTAATCGAATGTTTGGTGGATATCTGCAAACACGATGTCATCCAGGCTGAACAATGTACTTACATCATTCACTACAACGGACAATGCACCGTAAAGTCTGATTCATTTGCAAACCTAAAACCAATGAAAGATGCCTTGATTGACCGAGGACTTTCGGCAGTTATTAAGTGAGTAGTAAGTTGTGAGTGGTGAGTAGCCCTGCCTTTTTTAGTTTGCACTTTTAAAGAAGAATTCACCTTTGGTAATTCGTAATTATAGATTAATAATTAGTAGTGCGAACACAAGCACCTATCATTACCATCATTAAGCGCAAAAACCACTTTTCACTTTTCACTTTTCACTTCACTTCACTTCATTTCACTTCATTTATTTCACTCCGCTTTTCATCGCATCCGTCAAAACAACCCTCTTCCCCCCTTGCAATGCCACAACAAATGCATCCGTAACTCCTTTAGAAACTACTTCTGTTTTTAAAGTTGCTGCATCGGAAAACTTATCGAAAGATCCGGCATAGAAAATATGTAACCCGCGGACATCGGTTTGTTGTGTGATTCCTTTATCGGCAACATTCAAAAATGAAACTACAGCGGTAAATGGAATGTTATTTTTAAATGCTCCTAACTGTACACGGTAAATTATTTTTTCTCCACTTGCAATTGCAGTTGGCAAACCAGATGCCGGACTTACTACAGGAGTTGAAGCAACCGGTCTTGATTCAGTTGGCTGACTTGGTGTAGTTCTCACCGGTACTGACTGAGAAGTTGTTGCTCTTCTTTCTGCTATAGGAACAGATGATAAAGCAGACTGAACACCGTTTCTATAGACTACAATAAATGCGTCTCTTACTCCTGCTCTTCGGGCAATTTGTTTCATTGAATCTGCAGAAGCATAACTTACGTAATGATCACTTGTAAAACGATATAGATTATTTCTGATTCTTTCCGTAAATAATGGTGTCAACGATTGAAGTGCGCGCGGCGTTGTCTGCGTTTTGTAAACACCTACTTGTACTGCATACTCAACAACTGCTAATGATCGCTTCACATTGGAAGCATTATCACCATAAAACGTTTTTTCATCGGCATCGATTACATTATTTCTGATCGATGAAATATTTTCCGGACGAACATTGTTTGCACGTAACAATGCCATTTCTGTTTGCGAACTGGCTACATAGTCATTGTCCGGTTTTGATTTGTTCTTTGCTATCATTGCATAAGCTTCATCCAAACCAATCCGCTTTCCATTCAGATAAGCAACAACGAATGCATCATTAAATCCACGCTGCTGCATTTCTTTTTTCACTACGACTGCAGGTTCAAATGTCTGGAACAATCCGACACAATAACGAACCCATCCCGGACGAGTGGTCTCAGCAGTGATCGGTTGAACTCCCTGGAATTTCTCCGCAGGAATTTCATTTCTGAATGCACCTATCTGTACTTTGAATACAAGTCCATCAGGAATCGGAGGATTCATCGGAATCGGATTCTCTTTATTATAGACCGGTGCATTTGCAATACTAAATGATTGCTTTGCAAATTCCTGAACTTTTTCAGGTGTGTAAGTTGTTGCCGGAGTAGAAACAACTGTCGGAGCAGCGTTAGTATTGTTAGCCGATTCGTTTGCAGACTGCTGATTACGCTCTGCTGAATTTACCGGCTTGTCTTCAACGGCAGGTTGCGACATCGCTGTCAATTCTTCTTCTGTCAAGCCCTGTGGATTGATCTTAGAATTAGTTGCCTGCTTAGGCAACTCTCTTCCCGGTATTGCTATCCGCTGACGGATCTCCTGCATTTCTGCAGTCTTGTTTTTTACTTCTGAAGTTTTACTTTGTGCAATAGCAAATTTCTCTGCCGCTTCTGCTTCATTCTTTTTGGATGAATCACGGTAAGCATCGGCTTTGATAAAGATCTGCGCCTTCGTCGGACGGTCTTGCTCTAACTCTGCTTTATCCATCCACTTATTTTGTTCCTGCTTTTGTTCAACTGCCAGCTTTTGCTGATTGACAGCTTCTGCAAACACATCGATCGTTTCAACTTGTTTGTTTGTGATCTCTTTATTTACCTCAACATACTTTTGAAATTCAGGATGACGGGTATTGATTCCAACTGTATCTATTTTCACTACTTCTTTACCATTCGGAGTTTCTACAGTAAAAGTTGTTACTTCATCAACAGCTTTTGCTTCTTCCGGAGTAAGTTCATATTCGTTAACAACAGGTGCATTTTCTGCAACCGTTTCTGATGGTTTTTCTACAACAACTTCCTCAGGAGTTTTTTCAACCTCATCGCTTGGAGTTTCTCCAGACTTGCTTACAATAGGTTGTTCAATAACTTCAGTCTTAGTTTCAGTTTCTGTTTTCTGCTGATCGGGGGCGTTTAACGTCGGGCTGTTTGAATTGTTGGCATTGTTGGTTGGCATTGAAGAATTGTAGGCAATAATCTGTTCATTGACTTCCATCTTATTCTTCACTTCCGGATCGATCACTTGTGCTGCCTTTAATTGATCCTGTGCTTCCGTGTAAAGAATTTCAGATTGATCAGAAAGATTGTTAGATATACGGATCAAACTGTCTTTCTCTGGAGAGTCAGTAGAGTTGACGATACGATTTTGCAATTCCACCGACTGATCAGAAAGTTGCTTGGCATTTCTGTATTTCGATTTGAAAGCCTGATAAGCAACTCTGGCTTCTTCGTTCACCGGATTTACTTTAAGCGTATTTATATCCGGTGGAAAAGGTTTTTGCTCTTCTGCCGGAACAATAAACGGTGGTTTCAACTCGACAGTTGAAGTAAATGCTGAAGTGCTCTTACTTTCAATTAATGAATCTGATGCGACTGAATTTTCCTGCGCAACTATCTCTTCAGTCTTATTATCAGTAGCTGTTTTAGTTGCTGCTGTATTCTCTTCTTCTATTACATCCGTGACTTTATTATCCGGAGCAACTTCAGTAGCAACTACTTTTTGTTCTGTCGTTTGATCTACTGTTTTATTTTCAGATGGAGACTCACTAGCTACAGGTTTTTCTTCTGCAATCACATCAGATGTTTTATTTTCCGGAGCAATTTCAGTAGCAACTACTTTTTGTTCTGTCGTTTGATCAACAGTTTTATTTTCAGTTGAAGACTCACTATCTATAGGTTTATCTTCTGCAATCACATCAGAATTTTTATTTTCCGGAGCAATTTCAGTAGCAACTACTTTTTGTTCTGTTGTTTGATCTGCAGTTTTATTTTCAGGTGAAGACTCGGTTACTACAGGTTTATCTTCCGCAATCACATCAGATGTTTTATTTTCCGGTGCAACTTCAGTAGCAGCTACTTTTTGCTCTGTCGTTTGATCGACGGTTTTATTTTCAGTTGTAGACTCGGTTGCAACAGGTTTTTCATCTGCAATTACATCAGATGTCTTATTGTCAGGAGTAACTTCTGTGGTCACAACTTTCTGTTCTGTCGTTTGATCAACCGTTTTATTCTCAGTAGAAGATTCAGTTGCTACAGGTTTGTCTTCTGCAGTTTCTTCGCCCTGAACAGAATCAGTATTTTGATTTACAGTTTCAGGAACTTCATTTTTAGTTGTAATGGTTTCATCGGTTTCAGACTTTGCAATCGGGTCAGTCGATTTTCCTTCAACTTCAGTTTCTGCTTTTGTTACAGGGGTTTCAGATGGACTGAGTTCTTTGATTTCTTCCTGAACACCATCAGATTTTTCCTGTGAATTCTGAGCAACATTAAAATCAGATACAGCAGGAACCGGTTTTGAAGTTTCTGTCGCAACAGGCTTCGGTCCTTTTTTGCCTTTACCGCCATCAATAGTTGCCAATAAATGTCCCGCTTCTTCTTCCGATGCTTTTGCTTCTGAATCTTTTGCAATTGCACCAACAGAAAGATCTGCAGCCAGTCGACGCATGTTGTCAGCATCGGCCTTCATAGTATATGCTTCGTTCAGGTAAGATGGCTTATCAAGTTCGGAAGCCGTTTCAGCCTTTGACATTGCCTGAGCCGAAAGACTGTCGCGTTCAACGGCACCGACCTTTAATCGCTCAACTTCCTGCAACAAACTATCAGCTTCCTGTCGGGCAGAATTAGCATCCATAATTGCTATAGCAGCTAATTCTTCATTGCCAATTGTGATATCGTAATTGTCAGACTTTTTGGACTCGCTAACGATCTCCTTCGCTCTGGCTTCTTCTTCATTCTTTTGTTTGATCTCATCCGGTGTTGCACTTTTTTCTAAAGTCGGATCATATTCATCCTTCTTTTCGATCGTTACCAGATTATCATTGTTCGTCGTTTTAGTGTCTGCTAACTCTTCCGGTTTTCCTGAACCGGGTTTAGTTACCATTACTGTCTGGTTGTTGATCTGAACAGCCATCAGTGAAGATGAATCCGGATTTACATCGTATGTAGCAGATTTAACTTCAGAAGGAACATCACGCACAGCAGTTGCCGGATAAAAATAATTTTCAAGCGTAAGATTCTCATTCGTGTTTTCACGTGTAACTTTTACAATTTGCTTGAGCTCTGAATTGTTCAGTTGGGATGGAAGTGAAAAACTTTCTGAATGCGGTAAATATCCGCCGCCCTCTACAACGATGATATAATCTTGTCCGGGCTCGAGTGTAACATCATACTTTCCTGTGAATGGATCAGTATAAACTGAAGTTACAATTCCTTCACCATCGCCACGCAAGATGGTAATCCTTGCATCACGACGAACTTTTTGATCTGTCGGTGCATAATAACCGGTAATTGTCACCAACGCTTCTCCCTGATCCGGTAATTGAATTCTCCGGATCTCTATTTCATATTTTGAAGTATTGATTCCGGTTGCATAATATGCATCCTGAGTACTGATTATTGGAACGTATAAATAATCATCGCTGATTGTATTGATCGGCCAGCCGAGATTCTCGGGAGCAGACCATTTTCCGGAATTAAAATCAAACTTCGATTTGAAGACATCATAACCACCAATACTCTTTTTTGATTTGGCAGAAAAATATAACGTTCGTCCATCACGATCCAGATAAGGGAAATCTTCATTCATCTCTGAATTGATTGTCGGTCCTAAATTTTCAGGTTCCGACCACTGACCATTCGGCATTTTCCGAACGATGTAAAGATCTTTACCATTCTCACCTTTTTTTCCGTAGCTCGATAAATAGATCGTTTGCTTATCGTTTGCAATGAACATTACAGGATCCTTTTGTTTATCCTTGTCCATTGACGTTAAAAATTGTTCAGCAGCCGGAACTATTTTACCATTTGCGTTTGTCCAACTGAAAAATTTATAGAATTCGTTTACAGAAACTTCTTTCGAATTAACGATAATGATGTTCTTTCTTGTTTTCAAAAGTTCGATAGCATTCACGCAATTCGCTTTCAGTTCTTCTGAATTGAATTTTTTCAGTTTAGCCGAATTGACGATTGCTTCGAATTTTCTAAAACTTCCCAAAGCATCATCAAATTTTCCGATGATCATATAAGCTTGTCCGAGATAGACCCAGACTTCTTCAGGATTGGCAGGATCTTTAGCGGCCGCTTCCAGATAACTTACTGCATTGGTTTTATTTTTTCCGGCTTTCAGTAATGAAACACCATAACGATAGTTATAGGTGGCATTTCTGGGATAAAGACTTAAGAGTTGCGAATAAGGAGAAAGTGCATCTTCATATTTTTCAGCAATGAAAGCTTTTTCGGCCTGCTTCTTCAATTCATCTTCAGAAGAAGCTGATTGTTGTGCAGTTACTGAAAAACAGATA
>JAYUWA010000088.1:0-2331 GCA_043753795.1 Bacteroidota bacterium
CGTTGTTCGAAATTATTGCCCCTCGACTTCGCTCGGGGACCGTCTTATAAGTGGTAATGTGTGAATTTTTTGCGAAGAAAATTTAACTTCAATTTTAAGAAAATTTTCTTCGCAAAAAATTCACACATATCTGCCCAAAAGCCACGGTCCCTGAGCGAAGTCGAAGGGCGGTCCCTGAGCGAAGTCGAAGGGCGAACGTTTTGAATTTCGAACAACGGGTTGGTCATACAGTAAAACGAGGTATGATTTCACACAAAAATTAATATACAGCGATAAACTGCCGAAGGCATTTTATCGCTGTCTGCTTTATTGCCGTCTGCTTTAGCAGACGGAAGGAAGAGATGTCATTGCGGCTTTAGCCACATTTTTATTCTCAATAAAATCAATCATGAAATCAAGAAAAGAACATTGGGAAAAAGTTTACTCCAGCAAACTACCTCATGAAGTAAGCTGGACACAGGAATTGCCAAAGACATCCTTGGATTTTGTTCATAGTTTTAATTTACCAAAATCAGCAAACATTATTGACATAGGTGGTGGTGATAGTAAGCTGATTGATTATTTACTTGACGAAGGTTTTGAAAACATTTCAGTACTCGACATTTCAGAAAAAGCAATTGAGCGGGCAAAAGTTCGGCTTGGTGAAAGAGCAGTGAAAGTAAACTGGATCGTTAGTGATGTGACCGAATTTCATCCGACATCAACATATGATTGCTGGCACGATAGAGCTACATTTCATTTTCTGACTAGTCCGGGAGACATTACCACATACCTGGAAATTGCAAGACAAGCAGTAAAAGGTTTTATGGCAATAGGAACTTTTTCCGATAAAGGTCCTAAGAAATGCAGCATGCTTGATGTTCACCAATACACAGAAGAAGAATTACAGATGCAACTGCAAAATGGTTTCGACAAATTAAAATGTGTAACCGAAGACCACACAACACCATTTAACACTTTGCAGAATTTTTTATTTTGTAGTTTTAAGAGGCATGTGAATTAAAATAATTGAACAACTTTAATCTTTTTTAACAATAAAAACTAATCTTCAATTTCCAAAATAACATCGTCCAAAATCTTTACCATTTCGTCAAGTTTGAATTCATATGCAGGAGGCTTAGAATCTCGTTTTCCATGAGCAATATAATTCCGATGATCTTTAATAACTTTCAACTTTAGAAATAAGTCATTTGAAATATGTCCTTCCAGAAGATTCAATATACCTGCCAGGTATTCAATTTTGTCATTGATAAAATTCTCTCTTGACTTAAAGAAGTCAAATGGTCTAACTGCATTTTCACCGACAATTTTTTTGAGAATTCCATAAGAATTCTTGTATTTTTCAAAAACAACTCTTTCAAATGCTGAAACCAAATTTAGCACTGCGCCTTCATATGCTGCCTTTTCTAGATTATCAGTAAAAATCAATGCAGTTTTTTCTTTTCGAGAAAAAACCTTGATTAGATTATCCGGAACAATTTTATCGATATGAAATTTGTTTCCTTTTACCTGCCGAATTTCCTTTTGCAAGATTTTATCAATTGTAGCCAGATAATGGAAAGTATCTCTTAAGTCTTTATTATTTACTGCAACCATTCTTCAATGATATTTTCCATTTTCTCTTTAGTAAGTACAACATGATCCTTAGAATCAAAAGATCTAACAATAAGCCATTCGAACTTTTCTTCATCTATAATCTTTCTCAAAATATTGACCTTCTTATTCAAATTTCCTCGCATATAAAACTCCAATTTCCCATCATACTCACTTGTAACTGCGGAAACAGGTTCAAGTACTATAAACTTATTTTCAGAAAGTGTAATTTCAAGAATGGAAGTATTGTATTCTCCAATGTATGGTTCAAATCTCTTGACAGGAATAAGTTCAAAATTCATAAGACCTTTTTCTGCAAAATCATGAAACCAATCAAAAGAAATTGTACTTTGAAGTTCTAAAACTGCTTTTTGCCAGGCATCTTTATAAACGATCCAATCCGGCTCTCTCTTAATATCATTTAGCTTTTTAAGCTTTTCTAATTTTTCCTTAAGTGCCATTTCAAAATCAATTTCTATTCACAAATTTAGTAATTATTCATTCAAAAAAATACTTAGCTGAAGTTATATGCTTTTATGCAACTTTTTCTTCTACTATCGTAGCTTCAATGCAGGATTCCCATTTCAAGATCATCGACTATTAATATGAAAGTTGCATTTGCATCATGAGGCAAATAAGAACGGCCGGACTTACCCAAAAAACTATATAGAGAATTAAACATACTCATTAATTAACAACTACTACTGTCCGATAAAAATCAACCTTTGTAATTTATGT
>JAYUWA010000089.1:0-7208 GCA_043753795.1 Bacteroidota bacterium
GGAATTCCGCACCTGCTGCCAGATTAAAACCTTGAGCGATATTTTTTAAAGCCTTGTTGAAATTTAAGTTTGTTGTGTTTTGAAGAAAAGAGAATCCACCATCATCGAAGTGAGTTTGACCGGAACCAAGAGAGGCATTGAAAGTTCTGTCGCCATAAAAATGAAAATCATTTTTTCCGGTATTATTACTTGCGTCCCATTCCCAACCTGACGCCATCTTTCCTTTTAGTCCAACAGCCCCAGAATAATCTGTTACTTGAGTTTGGATGTGCGGATCATAATAGATTGTTCCGTCAGATGTTGTTTGAAGTATATCACTTGTAAAATTCAAATTACCATTTGCATCGGTTGGAAAACGTTGTGGTCTGGCAGAGAAATCGCGAGTGAATGCAAAGGCATCACTTGAACTATAATTATACCCGCCAAAAGCATAGAACTGAGTTTTACTTGTTCCGATCGGAATTTCAGAATTAAGAAATACGCCACCGGAGGCAACAGAACCATCGCCATTGGCTCTTCTGTAATAGTTGATCGGTAAGGCATTATCATTTGTCAGGAAATTGGTGGTGTCTAATACCTGACGATAAGTTTTTCCCTGGTGCACAAAATTTCCGGATATGTTTAAGAATCCATCGTGTTTTCCCAGTGGAATCCCATAGTTACCATTGAAAGACAAAGCAGCTCCATCAAATTTATTTTCCGATTGATATTGA
This sequence comes from Bacteroidota bacterium, assembly GCA_043753795.1. GTDB lineage: Bacteria > Bacteroidota > Bacteroidia > AKYH767-A > 2013-40CM-41-45 > JADKIH01. The sequence goes on from JAYUWA010000089.1 coordinate 714, forward strand.
TTAAAAGATTTATCAAAAGCAGGATTAAATTTTTTATCATAATATCCTCCATATCCTATATCGCCGGAAAAAACGCCTGTATCTTTTTTAAGCACGATATTAATGACGCCTGCAATTGCGTCAGAACCATATTGTGCAGAGGCGCCGTCGCGTAATATTTCTACGCGATCGATAGCAGAGATTGGGATGGTGTTCAAATCAGTTCCCGAATTTCCTCTTCCTCTAGTTCCGAATACAGAAATAAAAGCCGTTTGGTGTCTGCGTTTACCGTTGATCAAAACAAGCGTTTGATCAGGACCTAATCCACGTAATGTTGCAAGGTCGATGTGGTCAGCCCCGTCGGATCCGCTTTGTTTGTTATGGTTCAGAGAGGGAGCTGCAACATTCATTAAAGATGTGAGATCCATTCTTCCTGTTGGCAAACTAACTTGATTGACATTGATGACATCCACCGGCACAGGTGACTCCGTCTTTACCCGGCCCGCAGTACGCGTACCAACAATAACGATGTCGGCTAATTGTTTAGCAGATGTTTTAAGTGCCACACTTATTTCAGTACGATTGTCGACCGATATGGTTTGCATTTCATATCCTATCATTTTCACTTCAAGTACATCATTCGGATTTACTTTCAGAGTCAAGATGCCATCAAGATTTGTTGACCCTCCGTTGTTCGACCCTTTCACAATTACTGTAGCGCCGGGTAGTGTTGAATTATTCTCAGCATCAGTAATTTTTATGTTCACATTTATTTGTGAAAAAACAGATGTTGAAAGAAGTATGAAACAGAGTTGCAGTAGGACTTTTTTCATATGCTAGGTTTTTGGTTTGAGTAAATATAACAAATATGTGATTGCTGCAATATTTATTTTTTAATCTCTTTCAACAGCCGGATTATTTGCTCGGCTAATAACTATTCAATGTCATATTTCAGGAGGGCCTACGCGTCGGATGGAGATACAACTGTTTTCATTCCAATGTCCGGCGATACGATCTCACATACGGGATCTGACGCTAGGCCTTTCATCAGTGGATGAAATTTCTGTTTTATTTTATCCCAATCCTGCTAAGGATAAAATCTATATTGAGAGTAATTTTGCACTATCTCATGTATCCATTTTTGATCTGACAGGAAATGAAGTTGCAATTAGGAACAAAGAAAATCCGATCAACGTTAGTGAACTGGCTAGAGGAATTTATTTTCTTAAAATAGAAACGCAAAGAAGTATTTTTTATAGGAAGGTCTTGTTGTATTAAAAAGAAATGAGCCCGACATATATCGGGCTCATTATTATTTGAATTAATATTTACTTGTCAACCATTTTGTCGCACTAGTTATTAATAGGCTTTTTGTGTTTTTAAAATTTTTCTGTGATGAAATATTCGTGGCAATCAGATAGGCAACAATTTCATATAATGTACTATATTTTAACAGTAACTGATGATGCAACGTTCGAAGTTACTTCATATCCTGGGGGTACTTCTGCGTTCTTACCCTTTATAGTCAAAAACAAAAGACATACAACGAGGCCTAAAACGAGTGCAGTTGTTTCCTTATCCTGTCCTTCTTGGTAAACATTTCCTCCGCTTAAAAAAACTTCTTGACCGTCAACCGCTGTAACAGATTTTATTTTTACTTCAACAAAACCTTCTTTTCCTACACCCTTTGCTTTTTTTGCTCTCGACACTTGACCTTTGGCTATTGAACCAGCTCTTATAACAACGGCGTCGCCAGATTTTACATCATATTTTACTTTAAAATCTATTGTTTGCCCAACCGAAACTTGGTCAGAACGTATCATAGATATTGTTTCAAGTGCAACATTTGTTCCTGCATTTAAAACTACTTCTCCATTACCATCCATTTTAAATGACATAAAGAGAATTGAAGTTGCCAAAAGCAATGCAACTGGCTTTGCACAGAGTGATAAGTAAAATATTTTCATCATTTTTTTTTTAATAATTTATAAGTTTGTATTAAATTCTAATTTGGAAATTATGTTTTTCCTTTGTTGCTGATTAAATCGATTTGCGCTTTTTGCCGAGCCATAAATATTTGCTATATAGAAACTTAAATTGAAAACACCAGTAAGTAAACCCATTCCGAAATTTTCTTTTTTAAAATTTGAATAGGTAGCGTAAGTTAATAGTCCATTTATTATTAATGATGAGATGGCAGTTTGCGTATGTCCAGTATATGCGTATCCCGCTCCTGGAATTATAGAAAGAACCCCTGCAATCAAAGGACTTTTATCTTTTAAATATAGTCCGTTCTCTACAATCAGTGAATAAGACGCAGAAAGTTGTTCATTTGATTCAATATTTGAAAGGGATCTAAAATATAAAAGGGAATTTTCCCAATCATACTTGTTCGCATAAAGTAGCCCGCCTAAGATAAAAAGTCTGGCTCTCAGAAATCTATCATTACAGAATTATAAAGCAGTCGAGTCTTTGATTATTGACAGATCAAAGTTCTTAAGTTTGTATTCTATTAAAGCAATCTGAAAAAGCAATTCCGGATCTTCTTTGTGCTCAATAGGGCACTTAGTAGCATATTCAAATAATGCCTTTTCATATTCGCCTATTGCTTTTAAGCAAATCATTTTGTTTATGAAGAGTTCAATATTAAACGACGATTGAAGTTCTGAACGCATTATTTCTAATAATGCTTCTTGATAATAACTATTATTAATTAGTTTTTTTACAAAAAAGAAAGCTGAGTCGTCCTTGACACTGTCAGAATAGGCAAAGGAATAAGAATTATAAGTATAATAAAGTTCATCGGGTGCGTTGTCATATGCTGGATAATCAAGTAACTTAAATCCGTTTGATCTTAACGTCAAAGAATAATTATTGCGGTCATGTCCACACCTTAATAATCGGTCAGACGTTAAAACAAATGCTAATGCAAAATTAGTTTCGCTAAATGTTTTTATTCCGAAGTTAGAACAACTTGGATACATTGGACATTCCTGCCCACGAATTCCACTAATATACTTTTGATAAACACCAATATAATCAGTTGTGGACGACTCTTTTTTTCTTAAAGTGTCATTCAAGTCACTTTGATCTAGCGAATTAAGATTTCCGCCAACTTTCTTAATATATTGTGCGTGCACATAAATAGTGGGAATTAAAAATAAATACACAATTAATTTTAAATTCATAAATTATAAATCATCACAATTGGCAGTGGGTTCCTATGTGACTATCGTATGTTAAGGGGCCGAACTAATATTAGTATATTATTGAAATTAATCCAATAACACAATTTTCTGCATGATACAAAGATTTATGATAAAAATCAAATCATCCGGAAAATTGAAATTAAAATATTACTTATCTGGAAGTAGATGTTTCTCAATTAATTATTTTTCAATATAAAGTTTAAAATTTGGTAAAAAACCCCGCTCGGTGGAATGTTCAACCGATTTAAAAATGTAATTAAGTTTACTCTCTACCAAATGCAATCGGAAAATTGTAAACTGTACGACGATAAGCGGAATGTTGAGCGGAAATTAGCAACACACTTTCAAGTTAGTATCTAATCAAGCGACATTCCTGCCGGGGAATATGGTACACAATTGGTTAAGTGCGAAAATCTATCACTCTTAAATTTAAAACAAATTATGCAATTAATTACTGAAACCTTCACAGGCCCTATTTGTCCTGAATAGTCTTGAGCAGAGCTGAACAAATAATCTTCAGCTCTGCCAACCAGTCCTGCTTCAACAGGATTGTTATGAATGTATAGTATTTTTGATAGTGTAAATTTGGGACTAATAATTTCAATCGCATGATTATTATATTGCCAGAGTTGCATTGAAGATTTCTTCTTTTGTTTTTCGCTGCCTGCTTTAAATAGATCAAGCATCCACCCACTTCTGCTTTCTGTCGATGTTCGGAAGTCCTTGATCAGCATTGCGCTTGTGAACTTTTTAAAGTCCCGTATGATATCGCTTAAGTTTCCTTCTTTTGCTCTTGCAATCATATGCATATGGCTTGACATTATTACATACGCATATATTTCCAATCCCTTTACATCAACACAATAATTAAGACTGTCGCATAAAATCTGTTTATGTTCTCTCCTCATAAATGCATCTACCCATTCCACTGCTGTAGGAGTCAAAAAATAGGCAGCATCTTGTTTGTGAATTTGAAAAGCATGTGACATGCAGCAAAAATAAATATGAAAAATTCTTTTAACAACTAATAAAAGCAGGAGATTAAATGAATGAAATAATCCTTGACTCTATTTTTTAAGCTCGTCTGATCTTATAAATTAATTATTGTATTTCCATTTGCTCTTAACAAATTGTCTACCTTATTCCCCGGCAGGAATGTCGCTTGACCAGTTACTAACCTTAAAGTGTGTCGTAAATTTCCGCTCAACATTCCGCCTATCGTCGTACAGTTTACAATTTTCAACTACTGAATTTGGGAGTACAAATTTATTTTTCACATATAAATCCGTTGAACATTCCGCTGATCAGGGGATTCGTCAATGGAATAAATGGGGGCGCAAAAATCTAAATCCGAAGAATTAAAAAATGGAATGATAATTTAGAATTAGTACTTTGTTCATTAAAAGTAATTAAGTAATTATTCTTTAGATACTAAACTTGTTATTAAGTAATTCGTCTCGCCATTCCAGGGAAGGTGACTTCTCTTTTGCTCGTAATGCAGAGTTACATGCTTGCCTTCAAGATTAAACAACACGTTGGCAATGCTGTCGTCTTTTACAGAGAAGTAAAATTTCTCCGATGCAATAGTTGTGCTGCTTGTACTGGTAATGCTGCTCATGATGAGTTCGCCTTCATACGTTTTGAAAACGTTTCCCTTCTTTGAAAACTTTTGCAGTGTTCCGGAACGGTTTCCTTCACTATAGGTATTGTAATATCTCCAGTACACAAGAAATGAAAGAACAATCAGAATGATGAGGGATCCCCATAACAAAACTTTTTTCATGAAATTGGTTTTAGTGATGCTAAGGTATGATTAATTTTCAGGAACTCACCTGTTCCCAGCTCGGTGGAATGTTAAGCGGAAATTAGCACACATTTTCAATCACGCATCCCATCAAGCGTCATTCCATGCCTGCTTTAACACTCTATTTGCCATTAATCACCGTTTCCCATTTTGCAGTCTCTGCGTACTCCTTAATCAAGTCATTCCTTTCAACAAGAAATTCTCTCAAATATTTTGTAAGAACTAATTTGTCAAATGCTTGTCCTATAAAACCGAATGGAGATTGAAAACTAAACACATCTTTCATAATTACTTTTCCGTCGCCCTGCTCAAAATAATGATCGTGAACAATGAACTTAAATATTCCTTTTATTTGTTCATCTCTAAAATGAAAAGGTCGTTCAAATGCCGTTATTTTAGATGTCAATTTTTGTCTAAAACCAAAATGAGTTGCTTGCCATGTAACCTGCTCGCCAAGATTTATTAAACCACTCGTCCGCCCGCTTATTGCCTTTTCTTTAGTCCTGGATGTTGTTATTTGATGAAAGTCAATACTTCTTGCTAAGTCAAAACATGTTTCTATGTTGCTATGGATCTCTATGCTTAGTTCAATGGTGGGCATTGGGTAATAATAATTACGGAACTGAAATAACCTGCCTAAATTTTATTTATACATTCCCAAAACGTTTAGGCTTGCTGACGGGCAAGTAGTTAATTTGAATCGAAGATAGAACTTTCCATGCCTAGAAGCAAGCCGGTGTTATACGAATCTCTTTTATCAGTTAGGAGGCCGTCAGCCAGAAATTTGTTTTTTTAGAAACATATTTTAATCTTGTCCGTGAGAAGTAAACTTGCCTGTTGTCTTGTCTATAATTCCAAATTGAGAATTATTGTAACTTATTTTAATTACATCTTTATGTGCGGTGTGTTTGTCAAATCCAAGTTTAAAATAAACGATTATCGGATTTGCAACTCTATAAGGTTTTAAGTTGCCATCTTTCCGTGGATTAGTCGTCCATAATATTTTGCCTGTAGTGTCAATTGCAGTTATTTCAATCTGAGCTGCGTCAAGAATGTATTTTGTTTTTGTTGAATCGTCAACAAGCGTCAAAGGGTTTTTTTTCGTTGGAGGAGAATTTATTTTGTCTGGTGTAATGGATCGTAAAATTCCAAAATACAGTACAGAAAAAAGCAGAAGTGCTAAAAGGATATATGAAATAAATTTTCTCAAGTTATTTTTCAAATTCAAATTAGGCAGTACGTTTCGAATCTTTCCTTAGGGTTGCGTATAACTATACATTATTGTGTACTAAATTTTCCTTCTGTAATTTCTACCAGTTTGCCATCTGGACCCATTAATTTCCCTTGGAAAGTTCCTTTAATAGCTTTTCCACTAGTAGAGTTAATAGCAGTAAGGTCTTCAATTGATGAAATGGTTACTGTAAAAGGAGTTCCGGTTTTCTTAACTTCATACATAGTTTTACCACTCATAATTCCAGCACCATTTTTAGAATTTCCTTTGAT
>JAYUWA010000090.1:0-2329 GCA_043753795.1 Bacteroidota bacterium
CCAGTAACGCTAAGCACCTTTAGGGGCGCACTCTTTAAACACAAAACTTTTTTCGGCTACGAAAGCACGATTGTACATCAGGATTAAACCAAATGAACCAATATGGCCCTAACGAGCCTGTCACTTCTAAATAGATATACTTATTATGAATTCTTTAGTTTAACATAATGCCATTGAGCTAAAGCTGATAGCAATAAAGTAGGCGACACCTCACATAATTTCAATAAATATTAGTATAATCAAATTGACGCCTATGCGATAGGGTTCGGGACACAATAGGATCCTTAAAAAAGCAACAGTGTTCTTGTGATAAATTTTAGTGCACTCGTGTTAAAAAAAAAGCAAGGTATAAACCTCAAATAAACTACAACGATTTCAGAAAAGCAAAAAGTGCTTTCCGATCAGTCGTCGACAATTGTTTTACAAAATCGACAGAAGACCTTGCCTCACCATCATGCCACATAACCGCTTCCACCATTGTTCTGGCGCGACCATCATGAAGATAATATGCAGGGAAATTTACAGTCTCCAGCAATCCTACACCCCAAAGCGGAGCTGTTCGCCATTCGTTACCATCAGCACGGAAGTCAGAGCGATCGTCAGCAAGTCCCAAACCCATATCGTGCACCAATAAATCTGTGTATGGATGAATCAACTGATTTGACATTGCAGGAAAAGCAACATTAACTTCTGTTCTGAAAGTTGGTGTATGACAAGTTCCGCATTTAGCTTGTTCGAATAATTGTTTACCACGAATGACTTCTGCCGAAGTAACATTTCTTCTTGCGGGAACCTGCAATGTCTGAACATAAAATTTTACAGCATGCAAAATACTGTCCGGCACTTCCGGATCATCAGAAAGTAAATCAGATTGCGATTGACCATGAGTCGTTTCATTCTGAAAAATACTGCTGGTGATTCCCATATCATTGTTATAGGCCGCAGCTACCTGAGTTAAGATAGTGGCAGTATTTGCTTTATGTCCGAAACGACCTAACATTGTAGTTGCTTGAACAGGATCCCATACATAATTTGGTTTCCCGCTTATTCCATCATTGTCAGTATCTGAAATATCTGCATTAGCAACAATGTCCATTTCGGAAATATTTTCCAGTAAACCGAGTCCAAATACCGGTGGAGCTAATCGCGGTGATAAATAATATGGAACATTGATCGGTACATGTAGATCGGTTAATGAATAAACGGGTGTTCGCAGTTCATACGTTTCTCCATCAGGAAAAGAAAAAGTCTGATAGGTGTAGTTGATGTTTACAGTAGCTTCCTTCAACTTACCAAGAATTGATTTATCCTGGATCTGAGTTCCATATCCGGGAACCGGCACACTTCCACCATATTCATCGACACCATCGGTACTTATTCGCATAAGTAGCGACGACTCTGAGAATCCGGCATTTGGAACACCTTTGCCATCGTTATGGTGACAAGAAACACAGGATGTGTTATTGAATGCAGGGCCGAGTCCGCCGAAGAACATTGCAGGAGCTGTTACAAACGATTGTTCGAAATGTACATCGCCAAAATCATGAAGTCCTACATCATATCCGGAAAGATCAACAAATGGATGAGTAAAAGCCTGTGCAGTAAAATCAAATGTCGTTTGTGACCCGCCACTTAATCTTTCATCAAAATCACTTTCGGGAAAAAGTTCAGCCTTCCGGCATCGACTTAATCCGAAAATAAATGAAAATATCACTGCACTAAAAAATAACTTCTTCATCTTTCTTTTGAAAATAATTTAATCTTTAACGTTCGTCTCTACAAAATCGATCAGATCAGTTTCAAGAGTATTCTTAAGGTCGTTGATAAGACTTTGAGTATTCATGATCTGAATTTGCTGATAGTATATTGCCTGACCATAATTTGGATCAATTGCTGAGAATGAATTGATCGCTGCATCAATTTTCGACCTGATCGAATTATCAAGTGAAATATTTATTGAAGCTACCAGCTCATTCAAGCCTGTTCCATCAGTCGTAAAAGTACACAAATAAGCATTTCTTACACCACGGATATTATTAGTAAAATCTTCCAGCGAATTATGCGAAAATTGTGATTCTTCGAGCAATGAATCTTGCGCTACCAATGGATCTTCCATTTTACCATTTGCTACTTCATCACAAATTCCGGCCATCGCATTTACAATTGTAATAAAAGCATCTTTCCGCGAAGCAAAGCGATTACTGCCATTACCAGCTGTAGTAAGCTGAACTGAGAAGTTACCGGAAATCGCCGGGTCCCAGCTATTCTTTAAATTCAACGTTATTGTATTCAAGTCTGTGCTCAAAGAAGAAAGATATTCTAATTCACG
>JAYUWA010000091.1:0-7204 GCA_043753795.1 Bacteroidota bacterium
GTCTTCAATCCTTCTTTCAGATCAGTTAACAGTCCATCGCTACCGGGAATAGTAGGTACTCCCGCTTTTTTCATTGTGTCTTTTGCATTCGACTTATCTCCCATCTGATCAATTTGTTCAGGAGTGGCGCCGATAAATTTTACACCATGTTCTTTGCAGATCTGGCTGAATTTTGAATTTTCAGAAAGGAATCCATAACCTGGGTGAATAGCATCTGCATTCGTAATTTCAGCAGCAGCCATTATACTTGCAATATTCAGATAGGAATCTTTACTTGGAGGTGGGCCGATACATACTGCTTCATCTGCGAAACGAACATGCAGACTGTCTTTATCGGCAGTAGAATAAACAGCAACCGTTTTAATTCCCATTTCTTTGCATGTACGAATGATTCGCAAAGCAATTTCGCCGCGGTTTGCAATTAAAATTTTCTTAAACATAGAGATGTTTCAAATTTGTGGGAGTAATAATTGATACAGCTTTGGAGATGTATTTCAAAAGAGCATAGGTTCTACCTCTGCTATATGATTGATCAGCTTGGGTCAACTAAGAAAAGTGGTTGATCGTATTCTACCGGAGTAGCATTATCAACTAACACTTTTACAATTTTTCCCGAGACTTCTGATTCGATCTCATTAAATAATTTCATTGCTTCAATGATGCAAAGAACTTTTCCTTGCTTGATCTCATCGCCGACATTTATAAATACAGGTTTGTCAGGAGATGGAGTGCGATAGAAAGTTCCAATCATCGGCGATTTGATCGTAATGTATTTGGATTCATCAGCACCAGATTTTGGTTTTTCAGCTGCAGGAGGAGCAGAAGCTGCAGATTGAGCAGCAGCAGCAACATATTGCTGAACCGGTGCTGATACAGAAGGAGCAGAAGCCATCATCATTTGTCCATGAGTGGTACGAATAGTGATTTTAATATCTTTTTGCTCTAAGCTTACTTCAGCTACTCCGCTGTTCTGTACAAATTTTATTAAACTTTCGATGTCTTTTATGTTCATTGTCGGTTCTGTTGCAGTCTTTGTTTTTGCAACGGGTGTTTTTTGTTTCATCCTGAAATTTAGTTAATTGGGCATAAGTTTGCAGACTCCCAAAATTCTTTAGAAAACCAAACCTAATGAATTTTGCAAAAAAAACAAAACCATTTTGAACTTTTCCGGGAATAAAAGGCTTGCTTTTTTGCAAACTGTTTAAAAATAGGGGATTATTGGTCGTTTCGCGGAAATCGGGTCAAAGGTCAAGGGTCAAAGGTGAATTAGAATCGTGCTCATAATCACCTTTGACCCTTGACCCTTGACCCGGTTTAGTATGCCCACTTGATCCAAATACTCCCCCAAGTAAAGCCTCCGCCAAAAGCGGCAAGGATAATATTGTCACCTTTGTGGAGTTGCTTCTCCCATTCCCACAAACAAAGCGGGATGGTGCCACTGGTAGTGTTGCCATATTTTTCAATGTTCAACATTACTTTTTCGCTTCCAACACCCATTCGGCGAGCAGTAGCATCGATGATACGTTTGTTTGCTTGATGTGGAACGAGCCAAGAAACATCTTCAGCTTTGAGATTATTTTTTTCCATGATCTCTGCTGAAACATCGGCCATATTTGTAACTGCAAATTTGAAAACCGGTTGACCGTCCTGAAAAATATAGTGATCGCCGGCATCAACAGTTGCATGAGAAGCAGGACGAACAGAACCACCACCTTTCTGATGAAGGTAAACACGACCCGAGCCATCGCTTCGTAAAATGCTGTCAAGTATTCCTAATCCTTCTGTGTTCGGCTCAAGCAAAACAGCACCTGCACCGTCACCAAAGATGACACATGTAGAGCGATCAGAATAATCGACGATGCTCGACATTTTATCAGCACCTACAACGACAACTTTTTTATACTGTCCTGATTCAATGAATTTAGAACCTGTAGCAAGTGCATAAAGAAAACCTGAACATGCAGCAGAGATATCATATCCCCATGCATTCTTTGCGCCGATTTTATCTGTAATAATATTTGCTGTAGCAGGAAATTGGTGATCAGGAGTTGTTGTTGCGCAGATCAGCAATTCAATTTCCATTGGATCAATGCCACGCTTCTTACAAAGTTCTAATACTGCTGGCGCGCCAAGATCGGAAGTACCAAGACCTTCGCCTTTTAAGATTCGACGTTCTTTGATACCTGTTCTTGAAGTGATCCATTCATCAGTCGTATCTACCAGTTTTTCCAATTCAGTATTCGTCAGAATGTAATCCGGTACATAACCTCCAACAGCCGTGATTGCAGCAGTAATTTTCGACATGTTTATCTTATTAGATTGAGGGGCAAATGTAGTTGTTTTATTCAATTTTGAAATGACCGAGGTGGTTTTACCATAGCTGTTGGAAGATTTTAGTCAAAGGTCAAGGGTCAAAGGTTAATAGGTACTAATGACCTTTGACCCTTGACCCTTGACCCAAATATTATCTACAGATTATACAGTTTCTTTTGTAAAAGCATTAGCAATCTTCTCAGAAAGCTTTGCGTCAATCACATTTTTAGAAAGAAGGATCATATTCTTGATCGCTTTTGCTTTGCTGATACCGTGAGCAATGATTACGTTGGAGTTGATACCAAGAATTGGAGTTCCACCGTAATCTTCAAAATCGAAACGGTCGAAATATTCATCGCGGATACCGCGTTTGCGGATCATTGCATAAAAAGATTCAGCTTCTTTAAGGATAACGTTTCCGGTAAATCCATCACAAACAACTACGTCGGCTTTTTCATTAAAAAGATCGCGGCCTTCTACGTTTCCGATGAAGTTGATCGTCGACATTGTTTTTAAAAGCTGATGTGTTTCTTTCACAAGAAGATTTCCTTTTTCTTCTTCTTCACCAATACTCATCAATCCTACTGAAGGATTTTTAATATTGAGAATGCTTTCAGCATAGATTGCTCCAAGTGTGGCGAATTGTTGCAGGATCTCAGGTTTGCAATCGGCATTAACTCCAACATCAAGAATTACTCCCCAGCCACCGTTAAATTTAGGAAGCGGTGATGTAATAGCGGGACGATGTATTCCGGGAATTGCTTTAACGCTGAACATCGAACCAACGAGCATTGCGCCGGTATTTCCTGCAGAGGCGAAAGAGTTGATCTTTCCTTCTTTCAATAACTGAAAGCCTACAGCAAGACTTGAATTTGGTTTTTGTTGGATTGCTTTAGTTGGGTGCTCACCCATTCCTATCACTTCAGTACAATGAATGATCGTAAATTTATCGGCAGAAAAATTTTCACGTTCAAAGATTGGAAGCATTGCTTCTTTATCTCCGATTAGAACAAGTTCAACGTTTGATGGAAGTTCTTTACGAGCTTCTATCGAACCAAGTACTGTTTGTTCCGGCGCAAAATCGCCGCCCATTATATCTATACCGATTTTCATCTTTGTTTTCCTGAATTAAGAAATTAAAAAAAGCAGTTGAGCGGAAACAAAAAATTCCCACAACTGCTTTTCAAACGCAATCTAGTTTGTATTACGCATTTTCTTTTTCCATCACGACTTTACCTTTATAGTAAAGTTTTCCGTCATGCCAGTGAGCACGGTGAAAAAGATGAGGTTGTCCTGTAGTAGGATCCGTAGCTATAGTAGGAACTTCAGCTTTCCAATGAGTTCTTCTTTTATCTCTTCTGGATTTCGAGTGTCGGTGTTTCGGATTTGGCATTTTATTTTTGTATTATATTGTATTTAATTTCTTGTCCTTATCGGATTAATTTAAATTTATTCCTTTCAAACCATCCCAACGTGGATCTTCCGGTGGAGTTTCTTCTTGTTGAGGTTGAAGTTTTTCAAGAGTCTTAAGAATTTCAGGATCACATGTCTGTCCGTTCTCTTCTTCGTCATGTACATTTCTCATTGGAATCTGAAGTGAAATGTATTCGTAGATATACTGCGAAACATCCAATTCATATTCTTTCGGAGAAATAACAATTACTTCTTCAGTTTCTGTTTCTTCAGTCTCACCGAATTTTACAATTAACTCATCATAAGAGTCGATTGGTAATTCCAGTTCTTCCAGACAACGATCGCATTCAACGATCACATGACCTTCCATTGTGAAGTCAAGTAACATCATTGCTTCTTTTTTGTCTAAGACAACAAGTACATCAATGTCACCTTTCTGAACAAGTGAGTTTTCGAATTTTTGAAAGAACGAATCACTGACATGAAACTCGAACTCATGTTCGCCGAATGGTAGACTTCCGTAATTGATTACATATTCCCGTGCGCCACTCATTGTTTCAAACCTCCTTTTTACAAGGGGGACAAAGGTAAAAAAAAATACTTTTCGGTCAAGAGATTCAGGCAATTGTGTTCATTATTTGATGAAATGAACCCGTGTTAACCTCAGATCGGTTTTGGTTAACTACCTTCGCAAGAATAAAAGCTTAAAAACCTGCAAAATTTAGTAAAATACCTGTTTTATCCTTTACAGTGGCTGTGGCGATCTTTGTTTTTCACCAATGCTGTTATTACCTTTTTTCTGTTTTTCCCTATCTTTTTTATCCTTTTGAGAAGCAAGAGTTGGTTTAAATATGTTTTCACGTTAAAAAAAATCTGGGCTCACCTGATCATCTGGCCGGTTGGAATTTTTTACAAGATCGAGAAAAGTGCAAAATTGGATAAGAATAAGTCCTATGTATTTTGTCCAAATCACACGTCGTATTTGGATATAATGTTGATTTACATATCAATACCCGTCTACTTTCATACCATGGGAAAAGCTGAACTTCGACGGGTGCCTTTATTCAGGCATTTTTTCGACCGGATGAATATTCCGGTGAACAGAAAAAGCAGAAAAGATTCTCATCGGGCATTTTTAAGAGCGGCATCTGATCTGGAGAAAAAGATCAGCATCACTCTCTTTCCGGAAGGAACGATACATCATACAGGACCAGTCATGGGTCGATTTAAAAACGGTCCATTCAGATTGGCAATTGAAAAACAGGTTCCGATTGTTCCGATAACTTTTATGAATAACTGGCTCTTGCTCCCTGATGATTTTTACAGAAGAATTGGTCACCCCGGAATTGCACATGTGATCATCCACGATCCAATTCCAACGATCGGTTTAACAGAAGATGATCTTGATGTTTTAAAAGAAAAAGTTTATCGAGTGATCAATGGTCCGATAGAGGCGAGGTATCCGGAGTATTTTGGGAAGTAAAGAGTGAAAAAAATTATAACCTATTTTCTCCGATTTCTTTTAAACACTGAGAACACAAAGTTCACAAAAGAGCACGGAATTGTTCCGTGTACTTTTGTGAACTTTGTGTTCTCAGTGTTAAAGACTTAAGCTTTCCAATTCACAATTCAATTTCAACAAAACTCATCAAACGCCATCTTCAAATTCTCCGCAATCATTTCTGCGCTGCGGCCTTCGATGTGATGACGTTCTATAAAGTGTACTAGTTTGCCATCTTTAAAAAGAGCAATTGCCGGTGACGATGGCGGGTAGGGAAGCGTATATTTTCTAGCTTGTGAAGTCGCTTCAAGATCTTGTCCTGCGAAAACCGTCATTAATTTAGAAGGCTTTTTATCGGCATTCAATGAAAGTCGTACTCCCGGACGGGCAGTTCCTGCCGCACATCCGCAAACGGAATTCATTACTAATAGCACTGTTCCCTGACTATTTGGGATAGAATTATCAACTTCTTCAGGGGTTTTTAGTTCCTGGAAGCCAACACTTGTCAACTCATTACGCATTGGAGCGCAGATATATTCCGGATATGGCATATTTATAAGATTATTTGAGTGCAAAATTACAATACATTTCCCTCGATTTTATGAAGACCTCGATTTATTCCTAGATTTCGGGCCGATTTTAGTGATTTTCTGCATTTATACAGCAAAAAGGCAATTTTCTTACAACTGCAAGGACATAGGGGCATGTAACCCGCGCGGAGGTGTTATATTTTTAATTTGCATGTAACCTTTTTAATATGAACATGAACACACTAATACGCATCGTTACAATTGGAGCTCTTCTGCTTTCTTTTATAGGAGAAGGACGAGCGCAAAATGTCTTAGATAATAAGATCTACCGAGTCACCGGTTACAAAATGGGTGATACTACTATTCGTAGTACTTCCAATTATGCAGAGGTAATTCCACCATTGAGCATTTACATTCCTTCAGCCTTCACTCCGAATGGCGATGGATTGAATGACATGTTTGGTGTGAAGGGCGAAGGTATTCAGGATTACCATTTGTTGATCTACAACCGATGGGGAACTGTGATCTTTGAATCGACCACTGCAAAGAATCAGTGGGACGGAAAATATCAGGGCGAACCCGTTGAAACGGGCACTTACGTAGTGCAAGTTTTCGCTAAAGGACTGGAGTCCAAAGGCAAGGTTGGTGCGGTTACCGTGGTATATTAAGGTGGAGTGTAACGATTTTAACTAAACGACGTTAGAAGAGAAGTTAAAATTTAAAATCGAAAAGAAAAAGTTAGGTCAAGGGTCAAAGGTCAAATCCGCTATTCGAATTATGACATCCAAGACAGGACTTTTAAATAACTATCAAAGATAATTTCATGTATTGTTAAAAGAAGCAAAACTGGGCCTTTGCTTCTTTTTTTTTGTCCAATTACTTGCTGAATCTTAGAAATACACTTTCAATTTGAAAGCTGTGCCACTCACCACTCACCAAGCCGCAGGCTTGTAACAATTCGCCCCCCGCAACGTAAACCGAATTCGTCTAAAAAACCGAATGTATGAGTTCAGGAACACGTTACCCTTCAGTGATGTTGATTGATGACAACGAGTTAGATAATTTCATCAACAAAAAGTTACTGGAGAATGAACAATTCGCATCGAACGTTTATGTTCATCAATCGGCTCAGGCTGCATTGGAAGAATTGAGAAAGTTAGCAACGAGTCCCGACAAACTTCCCAATGTTATTTTCCTCGACATCATGATGCCGGGTATGGATGGCTTTGCTTTTCTGGAAGAGTTCGATAAACTACAGACAGAAGTAAAAGGCAAATCAAAGATCATCATGCTTTCCACATCAGAAAGTTTTAAAGATCTGAACCGTGCAAATCAAAGTCGTTACGTTTACAAGTTTCTTAACAAGCCGCTGACTAAGCCTGTGTTGGATGCTATTAACATTTGAATTTTGTAATTAGAGATTAGCCCCTCGACTTCGCTCGGGGAC
>JAYUWA010000092.1:0-7201 GCA_043753795.1 Bacteroidota bacterium
GGTAAGCCGTATGCGGGAAAACCGCACGTACGGTTTGATGAGGGGGCAGGTAAGGGCAATTAGGTCCTTACCGCTCTACTCTACCGCAACTCTGCGCAACTCTGCGGGAAATTCTTGAAACGAACCGTTTCTGGAAATTTAAAATCGAATTTTGTCTGTATTAAATTTTTTTTATTTTTGCTTTAACACAAAAACACACACCACCATGAAAAAAATTCTTAAAGTTATTGGCGTACTACTCGGAGTAGTTGTCGTCGCTGTTATTGGATTTTTAATTTATTTCAATAGCTCTTACCCCAAAGTTGCTGCCGCTCAAAATATCCACGTTGAAATTACTCCGGAAAGATTAATTCGGGGAAAGTATCTTGCAAATTATGTTACCAATTGTATCGATTGTCATTCCAAACGCGATTTTTCGAAATTCAGCGGACCGATCATTCCAGGTACAGAAGGAATGGGCGGAGAAGTATTTGATGGACCGATGGCTGATGTTCCCGGTGTTCTCTATGCAAAAAATATAACTCCGGCAGGAATTGGTGACTGGACTGATGGTGAATTGTTTCGGGCAATTACAGTTGGAGTAAATAAGAAAGGCGAAGCTCTGTTTCCATTAATGCCGTATACGCATTTCAGAAAAATGTCGCAGGAAGATGTTTATTCGATAATCGCATACATCCGAACACTGAAACCAATTGAAAACAAAGTTCCTGATCGTAAACTCGATTTCCCCCTTAACCTAATTGTCAAAACAATTCCAACAGATCTTGATGGTCCCATGCCGCCACGCCCAGACCCGGCCAATACACTTGCTTATGGCGAATACATGGCTAATGCAGTTGCATGTGTAGAATGTCATACAAAAATGGAAAAAGGCCAGATACTTCCGGGGACGGAATTTGCAGGGGGATTTAAATTTTGCATAGATGGAAATTGCACTACATCAGCGAATATCACTCCTGATAATGAAACAGGAATCGGACTCCTGACAAAAGAAGCGTTTCTAGATAAATTTCGTTTTTACCGCGATGAAAAAGCGAAAAATATTCCTGTCGGAAAAGGTGGCAACAATACACCAATGCCCTGGAGCTTATATAGCAATCTGACCGATGAAGATCTAAGTGCTATCTATGATTATTTACGCACGTTACCGCCTGTTGTAAATAAAGTGGAAAAGTATTCTGTGCAAACGGAACCAAAGTATAACTAAACTAATTCGTTAATTCTTTCTATCAGCCAGTTTCTGTCAGAGATATTGGCTGAAGAAGAAATTTCTGTCCGAAGTGCTTCAAGTTTTTTGGAATTGGAGCCTGCACGAAAGATCTTTAAAGAGTATTTGATGAAATTCTTATAGATAGAAAGCTGGTATGCAGAAATGTTTTTATTCCGTAACAAAAAGATCTTAAATGCAGCTATGTGATGAAGTAATGCTTCTTGTTCATCTGTTTCAAAATATACCTTTAATAATATTGACTTAGAATCAAGCTGATAATAGAGGTCTGTGAATTCTACTTCCTGCAGATACTTTAAAACGAACTTGTAATTCTTTTTATAGTAATACAGCATGGCAGTATTATATGTGAGTGCATTCTTTCTTTCATGCGGAGGAAGGAAGTTGATGAACCGTGAAATAAAATCTTTCACCCATTCATCTTCCTTTAAACGTAATCCTAGTGTAACAATATTTTTAAATTCCCATGGAGACAAATAATCGTGTTTCATCAGACGTTTGTTTTTCAATATCGCCTTGTATAGATCGAAAAGGATCAAACGAAAAGGATCTTCTCCGGAATTGATCCTTCTGATACAGAAATTTTTTGCGTATTGATAAATATTGTTTAAATCTTCTACAGACAGCTTATTCCGGTATTCATCTGTGATTGAAATTATTTTTTCATAAGCATTGAACGATTCTTCTTTGTTTCCTTTTAAACTGATCAGGATATAATAGTAAACTTCAATTAGCGGTGATGAAAGAAATGAATTTGAAATTAGATAGTCGCAAATCGGATCAATGAGTATAACCTCAAATTGTTTGTTCAATACATTCTTCAAGTTGATCAGTTCGCATTGCAATTGTAATTTTCTTACAAAGTAAAACTGATCCAGACTATTTAACAACCCGGTGTAATTTAACTGTGCAAGCCGTGAATTCTGACGTGCATTATATTGATGAGCAATCTCTTCAGAGCGATATTTATTCATAAAAGATCTGGCCTTCTCTGAATTTTCTTTTCCACTGCTTTTAATCATTGTGAACGAATAGGCCTTTTTTACATTTCTTTCGGAAAGCGATTTTTGACGGTACAACGAATCCTCTTCAACATCTTTCTCAAATTCCAGAAGCGAAATAAATTTTTCGAGATGACGTGTCAGATCTGAAAAAAGGTAGCGCAACTTTTTATCGTTATATGCAACGGTTCCAAACAGCTTTTCGAAAAGAGCAGTTTTTGAAATCGTTTCTGTTTTTAGTAACATTTCAAAAAGGGTCGCGACTGTTTCAGAGTTATTGTATAAAGGAGACTTCAGATAAAGCCTGAAAGACCGTATTTCATTTACTGAAAGCACGTCGATTAATTCTTTAACTTTAAGAGTTGTCATTTTTTCATGAATTTCGGTATATGGTCAAAAATTATGGTCTGACAAATTAGGAAAAAAGCGTTAAAAAATTGCCGATATAAGAATAAATATGTCAAAATTATCAAAAAATAGGTTTTGACAAATGAGTTATTTTGTATTTTTTTTGTAGACATGCAACCAATATGTTTGTAACGTGAAATTGTATCCCTATCAAAAGGAAAAATCGCAGACAATGAAAAAAGCTACAAAGAATATTTTACTCATTATCGGACTGATAATTTCAGCCCTTCAGAATTCCAATGCCGCAAGTTTTTATTGGGTGGGGGGAACGGGAAGCTGGAGCGACTTTGCAAATCATTGGGCAACGACAAGCGGTGGATCAACATTTCATACAACGATTCCAACTCTTAATGATGATGTGTTTTTTGACGCTCAGTCATTCACATCAACCGGTCAATATGTTCAACTTGATTCTACTTTTTACTTCTGTAAAAATATGGATTGGACCGGAGCTCTTTATAATCCTGCTATTGAAGGAATGGGTGCAACTGTTAGAGTTTATGGATCACTCTCATTTATCGATAATATGATCGTTAATCAACTAAGTTTAACATTCTCATCAACATTAACCGGAGTAAACATCAATACCAGAGGGAAAGAATTTGGCTTTATTCAATTTAACGGAGCAGGTTCGTATGTTCTTCAATCACAACTAAACTGTTCCGGAAATATTGAATTAACAGATGGAGGTCTGGATGCCAATGGAAATAATATCCGTTGTAACACTTTTACAAAAACATTTGCTCCATCACTCACAACGGGAAATATCACTATAACAATATCGGGCACGTTTTTCAGTACTCAACCAAGAAGATTTCAGGCGTTAGGTACAATTACCGGGAGCGATCTTACCACTGTGATCTTTGATTGTGCAAGCGGAGAACTGGAAGCCTCATCTACTACAACAGTGTTTGATTCTATTATGTTCATAGGGGCAGGATCTGTTCTCAGACTTAGTTCGAATTATGTTTCAATGACTGATAATGGATTTGTCGGAAATTCACTGATACAAAAGGGAGTTTTTGACAAACAAATTATTTTAAGTACAAGTACATTCGATACACTTTCAAGTAGCAATATTTATTTGTACGCAAATGAAACGTCAACAATAAATAATTTACTCGACATAAATTCTGATTGCAATAATTTCGGAACATTGAACTCAATATTTCCCGGGGGCATATCTACATTGAATGTACCTTCCGGAAATGTTACATTAAATCATGTGCAGCTTAGCGGAATCACTGCAACAGGCGGTGCAACATTTACTGCAAACAATTCAATTGACAATGGTAATAACACCGGCTGGACTATTACCAACCTAACGCCAAGAAAATTGTATTGGGTAAACGGAACCGGAAACTGGAATGATCCTGCTCATTGGTCGCTTACCAGTGGCGGAATACCTACAACATGTAGTCCGACAAAACTAGACAGCACAATTTTCGATGCGAGTTCAATGGCTGCTGGCGATACAGTTTATACTGTAAACGATCTTGCAACGAGTAATTATTTGCAGATCACTAACCTTCCGGCAGGGTGTGTATTCTCCGGGTCTTTCCTGACTGTTAACGGTTCGGTTGATATCCAGTCACCTGTAAACTGGAATGTAAATATGTTGAAATTATCAGGAACGTCAACCGCATGTATTCTTGGTGCAGCTACACCGTTAATTTATCTCAACAAGGTTGGCACGGGAACATACACTGTTGCAACTGATCTGACATTTCAAATCTTATATGCGGAAGCAGGGACAATGGATTTCAGTAACAGAAGTATTAATGCTTCGGGCCTGAATTCTTATCCGGGAACAACTATGATAATGGCAAATACTTTGTTCAGTGTTATGTCATATGCTTTCACAGGAACACAAAGTTTTTCTTCGACAGCGCAAATTCAAATGCAAACTTCGCAAGCTGTCTTTTCTTCTCAGGGAACATTTTATAGTATTGAATTTATGGCTGACGGAAGACTTGATTCAAATGTTACTGCAGTAAACTTTATCAGTCATGGTGCTGTGCATGTTGGAAGAAACAATTCATTTACACACATGGATGTACGTGGTGATCTATTTCTTCACGGGAATAATTCAACCGATACATTAGAATTAAACAATGCAGGTAACTCAGTAATTCAGGATGCAGGAGCAACTCTAACAGTTACAAATGTGATCACATCTGCTGCAAATTGTAATAGAATGATCAGTCTGCGCAGTGCAACTCCGGGATCACAGACAAACATTGTCAAAAGTATCGCAACAGCTGTAAATTTAAACTACATGGACATTGCTGATGTAAATGTTTCCGGAGCTGTGTTCACTGCAAACAATAGTATCAACAGCGGAAATAATACCGGCTGGACTATTCAATCTCCTGCACAAAGAATCCTCTACTGGGTTGGTGGTTCAGGAAACTGGAGTGACTCAACTCATTGGGCATTGACGAGTGGTGGCAGTGGTGGAAATTGTGTTCCTACGGCAGTTGATGATGTCTTCATCGACCAGAACTCAGATCTTGCAGGAAATACGGTAACGTTTGATATTGCAAATCCTACGATGAATAAGTTTGATATGAGAACAGCAGGCGGCAATGTAATTCTTACTTCTTCATTGCCTTCTACATTAACAATGTATTCATCAGTTTACTTTGCACCTGATGCATTAATTCTATTGACTGACATCAATATGTTTTCATCAGGAGCTGCTGAATTATTTACCGGCGGAAATGAAATGGAAGAACTGGAAGTAAGAATGGCAAATGGAATTTTCACTCTTGCGGATGAATTTACAGGCGCAAGTCTTCAATTGTCATCAGGATCGCTTGACCTTAATGGAAACAATATTAAAGTCGCAAATTTTACCAGTGAGATAGGAACAACTGTAAACCTTGGTGCCGTTACAATTGAAGTTACGAATTTTGATCTGAGAGGTACGAATACGAATACTGCTTTAACAAATTTCAACATGAATGTATTCTCACCTACATTCTATGATTACGGTTATTATTTCAAAACGCAAGGAACGTTCAATAACATTACAGTGAATGCACCCGGTTGTAATTTCAATACACCGAGTCTTACATGTAAACAATTTATTGCTTATTTCTATACAGGCATAAGTGGAATTTCAAGTACATGCAACATAGAAAAAGCAATCTTCTTCAACGATGTTGGTCTATTTGGTAATAATTATTTTGATACACTGTTCTTTAATAATCCCGGACGTACAGTTACTGTGTATGGAACTCAGGAGATCGGTACTCAGCTAATTTGTGGAGGTAGTCCGGGATTTCCAGTGTATTTCAATGGAACAAATTCAGCAACATTCTCAAAAACTTCCGGTGACGTTTGCATCAACAATGTTTTATTGCAAGGAATAACCGGAACCGGCGGAGCGAATTTTTATGCTGGACAAGGTTGCACAGATCTTGGTGGAAACGTTAACTGGCAGTTTACTCCTTGTGTTGTTACTTCCGATGTATGGCCGGGAGATGCAAATTATGATCTGTTGTGTAACAATTCTGATGTTCTCAATATTGGTGTTGCATTCAACCAGACAGGACCTGTAAGAGGTGGTGGTAACAATGTATGGTCAGCTCAGCCTGCAGCAGATTTCTCAACATGGTTCAGTTCAGCAGTAAATACAAAACATGCAGACAGTGATGGTAACGGCATTGTTGATTATGCTGATACAGTCGCAATCGGTCAGAACTATTCACTCACACATCCGGCTCGTTTAACACCTCCTGTTATTACAACAGCAAGTCATCTTCTCCCACCACTTAGCCTGGAAGCAACACCTGATACTGTCGGACCATCAATGGCAGTTCACATCGATGTGTTGCTTGGTACACTTGCAGTTCCGGTTGATAGTTTATATGGAATTTCGTTTACAGTAAACTATGATCCTACAGTTGTTGACACACTGAGTGTGCAGTCGAATTTTGTTGGGAGCTGGTTAGGTACTGTTGGAACAGATATGATTGCCTTCGTCCGCCATTTCCCTACGATTGGAAAAATTGATGTTGCAATGGTGAGAACCGATCATCAGAATGTTGCAAATGGTTTTGGAGATCTCGCATCGTTTGATGTTGTTATCGTCGATAATATTTCTACAGTTACAAATTCATTGTTCCGGTTAACGGATGTAACAGCAATTACATACACACAACTCGTACAACCATTAGCTCGGCTGAATGATACAATTTATGTTGATCCTTTATTTAACAAGGTGTCGGAGATTGACCTGAGTAAATACTTTAAAGTATATCCGAATCCTTCTACATCCGTTCTGAATATTTATTCCAATGATATCATGATTCAGTACGTAGATATTTTTGATATCACCGGTAAACAACTCGTTCATTTAAAGGTAGAAGGAAATCAATTTGCACTTCCTGTTGAAAGTTTGCCGCAAGGAGTTTATCAGCTTCGCTGTATTTCCGAACAAGGAATATTTAACAGAGCAATAGAAATTGTAAAAAGATAAAATGAATTATAAAAATATGTTTCCCTAATCCTAATATCAGTTGCACCGGGTTTTCCGGTGCAGCTTTTTTAAAACAAG
>JAYUWA010000093.1:0-7198 GCA_043753795.1 Bacteroidota bacterium
CAACTTTGAACTTTGAACTTTGAACTTTGAACCAACTATCTACGATTCGCCTTCATCATCCTATAAACATCAAACTTCTGTTTAATATAAATACAGAAATCATACTGCGAAGCGCGTTTGAGATAACTTTCGGAGACATTTGAGAATGAAATAAAATCTTCGAACTCATCATCATTGAGATTGATAATGTCGTGTGCTACATAGTTTACCAAAAGTTGTTTTAACAAAGCACGGCGTTTATCTTCATTTCTAAGTTGAGCATTGTGTCGCTTCACTCTTTCAAGCGGACTGAATTGCTGATAGAGAAAAGTAATTGGACTACTGAATGCATCAACGCCGCTTAACTCAAAATCCTTTTTATTATAGCCGAGTTTTTCTATATCGGTATAAATCGCCTGCAGATCGCGTGGTGAAAAAATAACGACTTCCTTCAATTGACGACTTAACTTCATCATTGGAATATTCAAAAAATAATTCTGATGATAAACTGAATCCCTTAAAGTGATCTTCTGATACTCGTAACCGGTACTGGCGATTAATAAAGTATCAGACTTTAGCAGATTCACCTCAAATGTTCCGTCCACCTTGCCGAAAGTCCCGTGAGAAGTCCTGAGATTGATGATCATGAGGTCATCCAACCGTAAGTCAGGATTTTGGGCGTTGTACGCTTTCCCTTTAAGAGTCACCGTAACAGAGTCAGAATCAGCCTTTAGAGCTGTCGACAACAATAAAATAGCAATGAATACAGTACTGATTCTAATTATCATAGGCGTAAAATATAGAAATTGATTCTATTTGCGAAGCCACAAGGCATTTCTTATGTTTGCGCACTGAAATTAAACTTGAAAATCAATTAAATATTATAAGAAATGGCAAATACTGGAGATGTTAAAGTTGGAACAATTCTACGCTACAACGGAGAATTATGTCTTGTAACAGAATATATCCACAGAACACCGGGAAACCTTCGTGCCTTTTATCAGGCAAAAATGAAGAACCTTAAAAACGGCAAGGTTGTCGAAAATAGGTTTCGCGCAGGTGAAGAAGTTGACATTGCCCGTGTTGAATTCAAGGAACTTCAGTTTATATATCTTGAAGGTGATAGTCTTGTTGTAATGGACAATGAAACTTTCGAGCAAGTATATGTGCCTGCTGAAATGTTTGGTGAAACAGCAAAACTTTTGAAAGAAGGAATGCTGGTAAAAGTTGCCTTTGAAAATGAAACTCCTATTGTAGGTGAAGGTCCGACATTCGTTGAACTAGAGATCACTTACACAGAGCCAGGCGTAAAAGGTGATACAGCAACAAATACATTAAAACAAGCAACTGTTGAAACAGGAGCAATTGTAAACGTACCGCTTTTTGTGAATCAGGGTGAGATCATTAAAATTGATACTCGTGATTGGTCATATGCGGGGAAAGTAAAATAGTCTGAGTAGAAGTTGTATTGTAATGTTGAGAAAGAATATTATCGAAGACTAATTTTAAAACATAGAGAACATAGAGTTCACAAAGAGTCCACTAAAATAAATTTCAGAACTCATTTTAAACCTTGATACTTATAACCCTTCAATCAGTTAATTCTATGGGCTCATTGTGAACTCTATGTTCTCCATGTTTTAACCCTTATTGTACGATATCAATCAACGTGAAGCTGAAACCCGTCGACTTGACGGGTTTTTTTATGGATAAATTGAAGATTAATACTGTTTTTGTAATAATTTTACCTATAACGATGAAACAGAAAACTTTTAATTCTGTATTTTGAGAAATAATTTTACCCCGTGAAAAATCTAAACCGTAAGCCAAATTCATTCATTACTCAGCCTACCTATCCGGGTGGAGCAAAGGCATTGAATGAATTCATTACTTCCAATTTACAATACCCTGAAGAAGCTCTAAGAAATAAAATCCAGGGAACAGTTTCTGTTGATTTCGATATTGATGTATTCGGAGTTGTATCAGCGGCAAAGATCAAACATGGAATTGGATATGGGTGTAATGAAGAAGCCATCAGATTAGTTTCATTATTAAAATTTACTAAAAAGAAATACCAGGGTGTGCGGGTTGTGTTTCATAGAAATCTGAACATTCACTTTAAATTGAATACTGCTTCTAAACCGATTGACCCTACAGAAACTCAACCGTTGCGAATTAACTACACTACTACTCCTTCTTCAGATAAGAATTCAGACAAATCAAATGTGATCACAATTTCGGTCAATCTAAACCCGGATCAGTCATCTAGTTAAGAAAGATTTTTTTTAAAAATAATTCGCAATTTTCAATTTCGTTAGACGGTTTTTTTTATATTTATCGTAAATCTAACCGGCGATGAAATTATCCATTACACTATTTTTGTATTTCACTATTTCAATTTGCCTTGGGCAAACAATTCCTGCAAACAGAACTTTCAACTGGAGCAATAGCGGATATCAAGGCAACTATTTAAGAAATGCAACAGTAGTCGACTTTCTAACTGTCGGCGGAGTGAATGACGGCATTACCGACAACTCAACTGCACTTCAAAATGCAATTGCAACCACTGCTAAGCCAGTTGTAATTTATTTCCCGGCCGGGAATTATCTTTTCAATTCATCCATAAACCTTCCCGATAGTACAATTCTTCGTGGCGCAACATCAGATTCAACAAGTCTGCTGTTTGATTTCAGCGGAACAATAGGAAACGGTATTAATATTTCCGGAAGCGTAAATGCTACGACGACCAATATCACTTCAGGCGCTGAGCGCTACAGTAATTTTATAGTCGTTGATGATGCTTCTTTATTTTCTGCCGGTGATTATGCGGAGATCCTTCAAAACAACGGCACATGGGATACGCAACCGGTAAGCTGGGCCGATAATTCTGTAGGGCAGATCATGCATATTTCCGCTATCGTTGCAGACACATTATTCTTTGACGAAGTTTTACGAATCAATTATGACTATACTCTTAACCCAAGAATCCGAATGTTTTCTCCGCGAATTCAGGTCGGTCTGGAATGTCTGAAGATAGAACGGCTTGATGATGTTGCCGTCGGAGTTTGTTTCAATGTAAACCTAACTTATGCAGCGCAATGTTGGATAACAGGTGTTGAGATCGCTACCAGTATAGGGAGTCATATCGAAATTGATGCATCGACAAATATCACCGTTTCGCGATGTTATATTTACGACAACTTTGCATATGATGGAACTTCAACTCATGGTTATGGAATCACATTGTTCGGACGTACGGGTCAATGCAGAATTGAAAACAATATTTTGCGTCATCTACGTCATTCGTTCTCTCTACAGTGCGGAGCAAATGGAAATGTAATCGCATACAATTATTCTACTGAACCAAACCGTTCAGAGTTTCCTGCAGATTTCGGAGCAGATATTTCCATGCATGGTCATTTCAGTTATGCAAATTTGTTTGAAGGAAATATTGTCCAGAATATTCAGATCGATCAGACATGGGGACCATCAGGCCCATTGAATACATTTTTCAGAAACCGTGCAGAGTTGTATGGAATCCTGATGACATCTGGAACAGTACAAAGCGACTCGATAAACTTTGTTGGAAATGAAGTTTCCAATACAGGAACATTCCTGGGGAATTATTCACTTGCCGGTTCAGGTCATTTTGAATTTGCAAATAATATAAGAGGAACAATCACACCATCCGGAACAATTCCTTTGCCCGACACATCTTATTATCTCGACAGCATTCCTGATTTCTGGACGAGTTCAATCTTCCCAACAATCGGTGATCCGAATCCGATTGGATCAGGAAGTATTCCTGCAAAAGATCGGTTTAATAGTGGAGCTTATCTGGCACCTTGTGTGGAGAATGTGAATACTGCGATTGCAGAAAATATAAATGAGAGTTTGATTGAAATTTATCCAAATCCATTTACTTCAGAATTAAATATTAAAACTGAATTGAATTCAAATGAGAAAATAATCGTAGGAATCTTTGATCTTCAAGGCAGACTAGTTTTCAGAAAAGAAAATGCTACAGTAAATAATAAAAATGAAATTCAAATTTCTACGAAAGATCTTATTGATGGGATGTATTATTTACGAATTGAAAGTGAACGAAATTCTTATGGTGAAAAGATTATTAAAAATTGAAATAGCTATTGTATAAAACTTCTCTCGGGTAAATAAATAAGAATTAACACAAGAACACAAGTTCACAATAAGAGCACGGAATTTATAACGTAATTAAATCCGTGCTCTTATTTGTGCTCTTGTGCTCTTGTGTTTAATTCCAAAAACCCTTTAACCTCTTTAAGGAACTCTTATCGCAAAGTCAAATTAAAAAACCGAACTTACTGATCCGCCGACTTCTTAAAATCTGACCTGAAAATATAGTCCCAGATCTTAGAGCTCACTCCATAACCATGATCCATATCTTTGTAATGATGCAACATGTGATGATGTTTTAAATTCAGCCAGAATTTACTTTTGAAATTATAATGGTGAATTGCATAATGAAGCATGTCATAGAATAAATAACCTGCAAGAAAGCCCATGAAAAATGGTGCAACTAATACCGGTCCGATCGCTAATTTGAACAGAAAGAAAAACAATGCTGACAGCGGAATTGAAATTGTTGGAACCATTACCAGTCTTTTACTGTCACTCGGATAATCGTGATGAACGCCGTGGAAAATAAAATGCATTCTCGCTCCTATTTTTCCGGGAGGTAACCAATGGAATACAAATCGATGCAGAACATACTCCGTCAATGTCCAGATAAATAAACCTAACAGAAAATATCCGATAAGAGACAGGATTGGAAGATGATATACGAAAACCGACTTATAGCCGAAATATCCGATTACAGGAAGAAAGATGAAAAGAGGAACTGAATAGTGAATGTGGGATAATTTCTCTAGAAAGTCATTCTTAAACATTCTGACCGTTTCGTCTTTATTACTGATAAAGTTTTTAGCCATACGAGATAGAATTGAGCTGCGAAGTTATAGAAAAACCTAGTAAAATAACTTCAGAAAGTCTGAAATTTCTATCGGATCAAAGTCACCCGGCCATTGATCATTCTGTCCTCTAAATCAAGGCCTTTGGCTTCCAAATGGTAGACATAAACCCCTTCAGGAGCCGGTGTTGCCGAATCCCTGACATTTCCATTCCAAGGTTTCTTTTCATTTCCAACAAAAATGACCTCGCCCCAACGATTGAAGATCCTGAATTCGTATTCAGATAAACTTGCTCCGATGGGAGCAAAAAATTCATTGATATTATCACCATTTGGGGTAAAAGCTCGCGGTAAAAATACTGCAAGCGGATCTTCAACTATAACATTGTAAGTTATCGAATCAATACAACCCAGATTATTTTGCACTAATAAAGTTACCTCATACGTTCCTTGGGCAGGAAACTGATGTATTGGATCCCTTACATAAGTTGTATCAGAATCAGAACGGAAATACCAGACCCAGAAACTTGCATCTATAGATGTATTCAAGAAACTAACCTGATTCAGAAATGCACCTTCCGCCGGATTTAAGTAGGTGAAGTCTGCAATTGGTGACGGAAAATTATTTACCAGATAAAATGAACTGACCTGCGGCTGAAGCGCACAAGGTACACTAGATGTCATCTCAACACTAACACTGTCTGATGTCATCAATGGTGCGGGTGAAAATATTGCACCGCTTGCACTACTTTGTCCATTAACAAACCATTCAAAAGTCGGACTTACTCCACCATATTGCGCCTGTGCAATGAAGTCTGTTGAATTCCCATCGCATACAACTGCAGGATTTGTTGTAATAGTAACAGCTGGCATCAAAGAAATTAATCCTTGAACAATATCATAACCGGTTGCAGTGTTAGTTACAATACAAGGTAGACTGGAAGTAAGCAATACACTGACAGAATCTATTCCGGTACCAACAACAAAATCAAAAGTAGAATCAGTTGTGGCAGGTCCTGAAGCTATTCCATTAACATACCATTGAAAGAGCGGCGTATTTCCACCATACACTGATGACCCTGTAAAATGTATTGTATCACCTGTGCATAATGAAGCACCGGCATCTGAATTCAAATTGAGAGTAGGAACAGAATTCTGCAATTGCAAATTTATCGAAGTATCTATTGCACTTGCAGTAGTGACACATCTTAGGTTGGAATTCATTTCAACAGTGATCAATGAATCTCCGGCATTTAATACAGTTGCAAAAGTAGCTGCAGTTGCACCTGCTATTGCTGAACCGTTTACATACCATTGATAAGTTGGAACTGTACCGCCATTGGAAGGCGAAGCAGTGTACGTAACCGGAGAGCCCGGACAAACTGCTGTATCAGGAGATATTGTAACATCAGGCACAACAGAAGAATTCAAAGCTATAAATGTTGAAGCAGTATCTGTCATTGATGAAATACAGGCTGAATTAGAATGAAGAACAACTTGCACGACCGATCCATTATTTAATAATGAAGTAGCAAACGAATCTACTGCGCTACTTTGCAAAACAACACCATCAACAATCCAGTCATATGTTGGAGCTGTTCCACCGTTTACAGTTGTAGAAGTAAAATGCAATGTATCGCCCTGACAAAATGGACCGGCCACTGAATTGCTTACAGTAACATCCGGTACTGATTGGGAAGTAATTGTAATTGTAATTGTAGAATCGAAATAAAGACAATTAGCATTGAAGTATCGCAAAGTAATACTGTAATTTCCCGGTAAAGAATACTGAACTGTAGGATTCTGATTGTCATTAATAACTCCCCCGGCTGCATTACTTCCCGGTACTACCCAATCGTAATCAGATGCTGCTGAACCACCATTCCCAGAAAGATTTATTGGCGTATTTATACAAGCAGTAATCGGTGAAATTGTAAATCCGGGATTCGTATTCGGTTCAACAGTTATCGTATCAGTTGCAGTAAAATTAATTCCACAAAGATCAGTCACCGTTACGCTATAGATCGTTGTAACATTAGGAGTGACTCTAAGCGTGTCATTTGTTGAAGGTGAAGTATTCCAGGCATAAGAATACGGCGGCACTCCGAAATCCGCTACAACGACAAGATCAACATTTGTTCCACCACAAACTTGCATGCTAGGTGTAAAAAAAATATTCTCAAGTGTCCTCCCTGAAACATACATAACCCAATTTGAATTTGCTCTTACACAATTTCCTGTGCAGTTTGTGTCAGGGTCAGTATTGCATCG
>JAYUWA010000094.1:0-2321 GCA_043753795.1 Bacteroidota bacterium
TTCCGCCTTTAAAGCAATATCCTTGCCCTGACTATCGACGGTTTTTTGTTCTATCATCAAAGTTGACACCGGTTTGAATGCCACTCTGAAAAATATATCCATTCCATTCGAAATTCCACCTTGTATACCGCCTGAATTGTTTGATGAAGTCACAATCTTTTTCCCCTCTTTTTTAAACAGGTCGTTATGTTCAGAGCCTTTCATTGCAGCCCCGGCGAATCCGCTTCCATATTCAAAACCGTGTACAGCGTTTATGCTCAGAATTGATTTTCCAAGATCAGCATGAAGCTTATCAAAAACGGGCTCTCCTAATCCGGCAGGAACATCTTTGATGACACAAGTAATGACTCCACCTGTTGTGTCACCTGCTTTCTTTAATTCTTCAAGATATTCAATCATCTTTTTTGCCAATTCCTCATCCGGACAACGAACAATATTGGATTCAATTTTGGAGAAATCAACATGTTCATAATTGTCACCCATTTTCAATGGTCCGACGGCAGAAACATAAGCATCGATTTTAATTCCAAAACTTGACAACAATTGACGTGCAATCGCCCCACCAAAAACCCTAGAGGCCGTCTCCCTTGCGCTGGCCCTGCCACTTCCCCGATGATCGCGATGTCCATACTTCTGGTCGTAAGTAAAATCGGCATGAGATGGACGGTAAGCTGTTTCCATTGCAGCATAATCATCCGGTCGTTGATCTTTATTCTGAATCACAAATGCAATTGGGCTACCGGTTGTTACGCCTTGATAAATGCCGGATAATATTTCAAAATCATCCGGTTCATTTCTTTGCGTTGTGATCACCGATTGTCCTGGTCTGCGACGACTTAGATCATGGAGTATGATGTCTGCATCGATCTTTAATCCCGCAGGACAGCCATCGATGATGCCACCAATTGCCGGTCCGTGCGATTCACCAAAAGTGGTCAATTTGAAGAGAGTGCCAAATGTATTTCCTGCCATTGGTCGAAGGTAGGTAAAGAGATGAATAGGTTTGCGAAGAGGTTTGGTAATAAATCAACGAAGGGATGTTAACTAACTGATTCGCGATACAGCCACTGATTAGGGTATGTGTCAAGGGTCAAAGGTCAAAGGTCAAGGGTAAATGATGCGCAACATTACGGATAGTATGAACGTGAATTAAATGTATCTTATGTAAGAAACTACCTGATAACCTTTAACCTTTTCAATTAATAGTAAACCTCTAAAATCCTGTAACTGCCCAGTTAACAACCTACAACTTTCTCCCAAGCCATTCCCTCAAAAACCGATTTCTATTTCCAATGTAAACAAGCGAATTGATCAACCAAGGACGGTTGAAGAGTTTTTGGAAAAATAGTTTTTGTTTGAGTTCAGGAAGAAGTTTGGCATTGAGCTCATCGTCATATTGCATCAGGAATTCTGCTGAAAAATTGTTTGCACGGACAGCATTAATTGCAATTTTTCCTGCATTCAATCCACTGAGTATTGCATTACCTATACCTTCTCCATTTAATGGGTCAATTAGTGATGCTGCATCACCACAAAGCATATAATTATTTCCTGACAACGATCTTTTTTTACCGCCTAAAGGCAATCCAAAACCTTTTACTTCACCAAGCATTTCTGAATTTTCAAATCGTTTTGACAACGATTCATCTTCTTCAATGATTCTGTGAAGTGATTTTTTAAGATCAATCTTTCTCTTACTGATATCGGATGAAAGCATTCCAAAACCAACATTAGAAACAGAATCACTTACAGGAAAGATCCAGAAATATCCCGGAAGAAAATTTTTACTCAGATGAATTTCGATAATGTCTTTTTCAATTCCGGAAATGTTTTCATAATAGGCTCGCACAGCACCTGAATAATGATCATGATCAACAACATGGTAATTGGATAATTTATTTACTACACTATGTGCGCCATCGCACCCAATGATCAGTTTAGTTGTAAAGACCTCACCGGACTTAGTTGTACATTCGATCCAAGTACCTTTTCTATCTACAGATTTTATAAATTTGTCTTCATAAATAATTAAGTCCTTTTTAGCTTTGATTTTCTCAAACAAAAAATTATCAAAATCAATTCTTGCTGAAACATAGCCGTGATTCACAAAATTCAATTTGATCTCTTCTTTCGAAGGAGTAATTAGTTTCCAACCGCGTGAATAGGTTTTCTTTTCAAATTGTTCTAACTCAATTGTTAATTGCGGGTCAAGTTTTGAAAGCACATTCCGAACCCTGCTTCCGATTGCATCTCCACAGACCTTATCCCTTGGAAATGTGCACTTTTCGAAGACTGCAACCTTCAAACCATGACCCGTTAAA
>JAYUWA010000095.1:0-2319 GCA_043753795.1 Bacteroidota bacterium
GGAAAAAGGCGTCGTTTCACGGCCTGAGGCAATCGAATTTAGTAACTTCGTGGCGCCGGCTTAATTGCTGAACAAAGCGATTTAAAAAGATGAAAGAATTTGGGAAAAAGATCATTTCCTGGTATCAGAAAAACAAGCGGGACCTGCCTTGGCGGAATACTTCAGACCCTTATAAGATCTGGCTTTCTGAGATCATTTTACAGCAGACAAGGGTCGATCAGGGAATGGCGTATTACCATCGTTTTACGACAGCTTACAATGACATCTATGCGCTTGCTGCTGCTTCTGAGGATGAGGTACTCAAACACTGGCAAGGTTTGGGATATTATTCAAGAGCGAGAAATCTGCACAAATCAGCTAAAGACATAGTGGATCGGTTTCAGGGTTCCTTTCCGCAGAATTTTGAAGAAATTAAATCCTTGAAAGGTATAGGAGATTATACCGCTGCAGCAATTGCATCTTTTGCATTTAAATTGCCGCATGCAGTAGTAGATGGAAATGTTTTCAGGGTTTTGAGCAGGTACTCAGGAATTTCGACACCGATTGATTCAGGTGCGGGAAAGAAAGAATTTATTGCCCTTGCAAACGACCTTTTAGGAAAGCATCCGCCTGACATATTCAATCAGGCAATTATGGAATTTGGATCCAGACAGTGCAAGCCGGTTTCACCTGATTGTCCGGCTTGTCCATTACAAGCCACATGCTTTGCCTATTCAAATAACATGGTAAATTCTCTGCCTGTTAAATCGAAAAAAACCAAAATCAGGAAACGATTTTTTCACTATCTTGTCATACGTGAAAAGGATAATTTCTTCATCAGGCAGCGAAAAGAAAAAGATATCTGGACAGGCTTGCATGATTTTCCTTTGATTGAAACAGTTGCTGCCGAGAGTGAAGGAAAGGTAATGTCTTCGAAGGAGTGGAAAGATCAATTCGGCAAACGAAAGTCGAAATTGACCAACATCAGTAAAGAGTACAAACACATTTTGAGTCATCAGCATATTCATGCAACATTTTATGAAATAAGCACTGACTTGAAATCGTTTAATGAAAAGAAAGAAGACTGGAAAAAAGTGAATTCGGAAACAGTAAAAGAATTTGCGGTTCCACGATTGATAGAAGAGTATCTTAACCAAATGTAAAAGAGAAGAACCTGAAAAAGCCGCAAATAAGTTCCTTATTATACGGTTTTCAAAAAGCAGACTGAGGCTTTATCTTTGTTGTCATAAATCAAATTAAAAACAAAAAACAATGAGCGGAGTAAATAAAGTGATCCTTGTAGGACACGTAGGGAAAGACCCTGAAGTAAAATATCTTGAAGGCGGAGTAGCATTAGCGCGCTTTCCATTGGCCACATCAGATTCGTATAAGAACAAAGAAGGTCAGAAGATTGAAACCACAGAATGGCACAATGTTGTTGTCTGGAGAGGTTTAGCTGAAATCGTTGAGAAGTATGTACGAAAAGGCAAACTGATCTACATTGAAGGTAAGATCAAGACCCGTCAATACGGTGAAGAGAACAACAAAAAGTACATTACTGAGATTGTTGCCGATGAAATGACAATGCTTGGCGGACCGCGAACTGATAACCCGGAACCGGCTGCCAGTACTCATGCAGCACCCGAAATGGCAGCATCATCTGCTCCATCAGACGATCTACCGTTTTAATCAAATAAAAATGTTAAAAAACAGGCTCAAAGTTTTTTTTAGCTTTGTGCCTGTTTTTTATTTTAGCAAACCATAACAACACTCCTTGGACCCCGGTAGTTACCCTCTATTATTCACCCAGATGCAGGATATTTTATCCATTCTGAACCCTGCATTTACAATATCAGCTCAATTTTTAGTAGAAGTTGTTGTTTTATTTGGCTTGCTTTTGATCTCGGGTTTTATTTCCGGAGCAGAAACAGCCTTTTTTGCGATTACACCAGTTCAGCTTTTTGAATTAAAAGATTCGCAGCGATCACGGCACAAAC
Organism: Bacteroidota bacterium; assembly: GCA_043753795.1. Taxonomy (GTDB): domain Bacteria; phylum Bacteroidota; class Bacteroidia; order AKYH767-A; family 2013-40CM-41-45; genus JADKIH01. The sequence goes on from JAYUWA010000095.1 coordinate 1,977, forward strand.
TTGTTTATGGATTGCTTGAACGTCCGAAACGATTGCTTGCTACGCTACTCATAAGCATCAATTTTGTAAACATTGCAATTGTTGTATTGTCGTCAATGATGATCAAGGATATTTTTGATTTCAAGAATCATCAGACGGTTGGATTTTTAATTCAGGTTGTTGCAGTCACATTTGTGATCGTATTGTTCTGCGAAGTGATGCCAAAAGTTTATGCAACACAGAATCCGTTACGCTCTGCATTAAAAAGTGTCTTTCCGATTTATGCATTAAGCAAACTGCTTCGTCCGTTGAGTTATTTGCTGATCGCATCTACTTCAATTGTTGATCGTCGCTTCGGACAAAA
>JAYUWA010000096.1:0-2314 GCA_043753795.1 Bacteroidota bacterium
GGCGAACGTTTTGAATTTCGAACAACGGGTTAATCTTTATCTTCAACTTCCATATTCCCATCCACAGAAGTATTTACAGTTCCCCCACCCCTGATCTCAGTATGCCGAATTTCCCCACCTGCATTTCCAATTTGTACAAGGAAAAAAGTATTTGCGATTAAAAGTACAAGTGTTGCAGACATTAGTTTAGAGCCAATAGGTTTATGTGAACTTACGAAAGCAAATAATGCAAGAGCGCCAACAACAATTGTAGTCCACAATCCTTTCTCCGCCATTTCTTCATGCTCATGAATGATTGCATCCGGAGCTTGGTTGATTGCTTCTAAAACTTCCTCTGCCGGTTCGCCGGTAAGAAATGCAGGAATGGTGATCAGGGATGTAAAAACTATCATTGCTAAGGCTGTCTTTTTTACAATGCCATTTTTAATTATAAATCCCGTCAGTAAAACTAAGACAGAAAGAATACTTCCGATAATAGGGAAGTGATTGAAGAGTAAGTGTGCGTGAGCGCCGTCCATATATTGTTTGTTAGTTGGTTAGTTTGTTGTAATTCGAGACGTAATCAGAGATTAGTAATTAGTAAATTGAGATTAGTAATTTGATGTGGGCATTGAAGATTGATTTTGCAATTCATTGCTTACGAATTTACGAAGATCAAGCAAATCTGGTATGAGTAAAATCACTGTTTATTCAGATTTAGCACAAGCTAATTATAAATGACTTCGTTTTCTAAGCTTTACTGTTTCACGTTTCAAATTTGCGGTAATGCAACAAAGAAGACAGTGAAACCCGAAGGCAGATCATGCTTCAGTCACAACTTAAAAAAAAGCGTTCTCTTGCGAACAGACTTTCTATTAGAAATTGTACTCACGCTAATATAAAACCAGTCAGACTGCTCCCTGAAGCACTGAGGAAAGTCAGATTTTTGTAAAAAGTTTCTTTAGAATTAATCTAATTTTCACAGTGATTTTGCTTAGTCATTGAGGTGGTTTGTAACGGTAATGTCATAAAACCGAATTGATTTTTTTAAAATGCTAAAAATCAGATTTTCCCCAGACTTCAATTGTAACTTTAGTTCAAATATCATACGAGCACCTGATTTTAGTCATTCAAAACACCTTAAAATCAAGGTTTATTTGTTCTACAATGAATATAGCACTAATCCTTCATGACAATACTATGACATCTAAAAACGCGTTAAATCGACCTTTGCACGCGGACAAAAATGATGCAGACTTGTATTTGTTAAAGACAATTGCCTTTACTCATAAGACCACTCCCATAAAGGAGCTGAATCGCTTTTTCCTACACGAGGAGAACAGAAGAGAGCGCTTGGAATATTTGAAATTTTCCTGCGATATCGATGAGATCTTTTATGTAGCGACCTGTAACCGCATCGAATTTTTCTTCACTACCCATCACGTATTAGATACCAATTTCCTGCGAAAATTCTATCGTCATTTCAGAACTGACTGGAATACGGAGGAAGTAGACTTTGCATTGAAATATGGAGAGATCTATGAAGGGGAAGATGCATTGCGTCATATCTATCGTGTTGCCTCATCACTCGATTCTTTGGTTATCGGAGAAAGAGAGATCATTACTCAGGTAAGAAAATCATACGACACATGTAAAGACGAAGGTCTGACAGGTGATATGTTGCGTTTAGTTGTAAAGAGTACGATCACTACTGCTAAACAAGTTTATACTGAAACAAAAATTGCAAACAATCCGGTTTCTGTCGTTTCTCTTGCAGAAAGAAAACTTCGTGATTACAAACTGGATCGCAATTCAAGAATACTTATCATCGGTTCCGGTGAAACGAATACGAATTTTTCAAAGTATCTGGTGAAACAAGGCTTTACAAATTTCACTATCTTCAACCGTACTCTTCTTAATGCAGAAAAACTGGCTAAGATCATTCAGTCTTCTACAATCAAAGCATCTGCACATTCTCTTGATCAGTTGAATTCATACCAAGGCGGATTTGATGTAATCGTTACATGTACATCTGCTCCTGAAAAAATAATTACTTCAGAATTGTTTTCAAAACTCAAAGGCACAGACACGAATACAAAGATCATCGTAGATCTTTCTGTTCCGTCGAATGTTGCACAGGAAGTACTTGATGCAAACAAAGAGAATGTTATTGATGTAAATGAATTGAAAGAGATCGCTTCTGCAAATTTAGAAGAGCGTCAAAATGAGTATGTAGCAGCTGAAGAATTGATCGAAGAAAATATCGTGAACTTCCGTCATCTGTACCGCACCCGTTCACTTGAATTGAAAATGCGCAATGTCCCTGAGAAGATCC
>JAYUWA010000097.1:0-2308 GCA_043753795.1 Bacteroidota bacterium
GAACCAAGAAATTGGTTCTTTATCCCTATGATATCTAGAAAGTTATCCCTCAACTTAATGACATTGCCCTAAAGGGGCTTGACTTTCTCGTATAGTCTATTATTACCAAAAGTATGGCCCTAACGGGCCTGTCACTACTAAAAAGATAGACTTATTATGAATTCTTTAGTTTAACTTAATGACATGGAGCTATACCTGATGGCAATAAAGTAGGCGACACCTCACATAATTTCAATAGATAAAAAAAATAATTAAGTTGACGCCTATGCGATAGCTATCGGGACACAATAAGAGCACGGAATTGAACACATTATAATTCCGTGCTCTTATTGTGAACTTGTGTTCTTGTGTTTATCCTTATCATTTTATCTCATAAAGCTCAATCGGCAATCCATCCGGATCAGCGAAAAATGTAAAACGCTTTCCTGAGAATTCATCGATACGTATTGGTTCAGAAATTACATCAAATTGCTTTAATCGGGCAATAACTTCGTCAAGATCTTTTACTGCGAATGCAAGATGTCTGAGTCCGGTTGCTTCAGGACGAGTAACTCTTGGCGGAGGCGAAGGGAAGGAAAATAATTCGATCTGATATTCTCCATTGACACTGAGATCAAGTTTGTAGGAATTCAGTTCTTTTCTGAAATTTTCTGCAATGATCTTCAAACCCAGTATTGCAGTATAGAATTTTTTCGAACGTTCGTAGTCGGAAACAATAATTGCAATATGATGAATTCCTTTTAACATCATCAAAAATTATTCATAAGTGTAGAGCAGAACATAATCGCACATTCTGTCGATCTCATTGGTAAATGTAACTTTTGCTAATCTGTTTGATGTGTCATATTCAAAATTCCGAGTTTCGATCAGAACAGGTTTGCGGTTCATTTCTTCCCGACGGAAGACTTCTGATTTTATCAATTTGTTTTCAGAATAAACATTTTTTGCAATCGTACATTCAGAAGATGAGGTACAGACAGTATTTTCAATTTCGTTTTTCTGGTCATCTAGTTTTATAGTCTGAATTACTGTTGAACCTTTTTGGACAAGATTGTCCCATGTAATAATATCTTCATTCACTCTTTTTGAATGTCGTCGTTTAAAGATCATAGTTGCTGTACTATCACCACTGAAAAGTGTATCTATTGAATATACGTTTTTGTCGTTGTAATAAATTTTATTGTACCGAAGTAATTTTCCACTCAGATCCCGATGAATCTTAGAAACTAAATTCCCATTTGAATCATAGACGAATTCCGTTTTTCTGTTCGGATGAGTGGATGATTTGATCTTCTGTGATTGGTCAAATTCTTCAGTTGATTGCAACGTTTTATTGCTTCCCGAACAATCTGCGCGGAATTCTTTTTTTATACTATACTTTCCTTGCCCGAAAACTGAAACAGAGAATAGAATAAATAATAAGGTAATAGTTGAATTGTTAGATTTCATTCTTTGTATATATCGAATTTTTCGAAAGTGATCACGCCAAAATCGTTGGGTGTTGTTGTTTTTATTTCGCTGCTGTCCAGGTTGTGAACGCTGAAAGTTTCATCTTCGTCTTGACTTAATATCCATTTGCCGGCTCTATTTTTTGAGAATGTAGAAACCCGACCCCAGCGCCAGCTACTCCCGCCATAATGTGAAATGGAGAAACACTCATTTTCAATTGTTAGTCCAACGAAAGGATCGCCCATTACACCGCCGCAAGTAGCACAATACACTGCATTCATATTTCTTGCAACAATCGAATAACCTTTAGCCGTTCCATAGAGAATAATTGCCTCTCGTTTTACTGTGACTTCACTTTTTGATGCAAGGCTGTCTTCGTTACTTACTTTAAGAACGAAGATCATATCATTAAATTGGTCGTTATTCAGATTGCCTGAAACGCTATCTCTGATTTCATAACCCTTTGGAATGATCTCCTGCAAACTATCAGCAGTCGTGAATTTGGTAGCCAGTATGAAGATAAAAATGAATGTCAGATGGTTTTTAAGATCCATATTGATATCAGGAATTGTTTTGAAAGGTATTGAAAAGTATTACGCTATACGATTTCCTGCAATTCAATTTTCACCAGATATTTTCGTTCGATGTTGAAAAGTATCATGAAACTACTGTGTAAAGTGCTTTCAGCTTCCTAATTTTGTATAAAACCATTAGAAGAAATGAAAAAGATAATTTTGATTGCATTAATCGCTTGTGGTATTCAGGTGAATGCACAACAGATCGTTGCCATGAAGTCGGGCGAAAAGATGAACGGCAAAGTCGAGTCGCTTGCTAATGGCGTTGTTAGTTTTCTTTACAA
>JAYUWA010000098.1:0-7142 GCA_043753795.1 Bacteroidota bacterium
TCTATGAGTCGCTACGATAAAATATATTCTTATATGACAGAAAAGCTGAAAGCAGAAATGCCGGACAGACTTTCCTATCATAGTTTGAATCATATTTTAGATGTTTTAAATGCTGCTATCAAACTTGCTGAACTGGAAGGGCTTTCAGAAAAAAAGACTGAACTTCTAAAAGTTGCTGTCTTATTCCATGATGCAGGATTTATTAAAACCATCAGAGGTCATGAAGAAGTGGGTTGCACGATGGCAAAAGAAATTCTTCCTCCATTAGGATTTACCAATGAAGAAATAGAGGAAATATCGGGAATGATAATGGCAACAAAATATCCACCGATACCTAAAACACTTTCAGAAAAGATCATCTGCGATGCTGATCTGGATTATTTAGGTCGTGACGATTTTTTCGAGATTGGAAACAAACTTTTTAATGAGTTGCGCTCGCAAGGTTCTTTGTCGAGCGAAAATGAATGGAATTCCCTGCAAGTAGATTTTCTCACCACACACCGTTATTTCACAGAAGCATCCAAACAACTCCGCGACGAAAAAAAGAAAATCCACCTGCGAGAAGTAAAAAAATTGGGGTTGGCTTCAAATGAGGATTTGTAGAAAATAAAAAATCGAATGATGCTTCTCAAATAAAACACTAAGAGCACAAGTTCACAATAAGTCCACGGAAATTAAGGCGTGCACTCTTGTGTTCTAAGTGTTAAACTTGTGTTCTCAGTGTTTTAAAAAAATCGAAGCCGACCGCTTCTCAAATAGAATTGCAGCAAAGGAAGGCAACTGAATTATGTCGTGCACTCTTGTGTTCTAAGTGTTAAACTTGTGTTCTCAGTGTTTTAAAAAAATCGAAGCAGAGCCTTCTCAAAATTATTTCAACATAAACGATACCCCAAAACCAACTCCCACTCCGGAATATCTCTGTTTAAACCCTGCATCATCTTTCACAATTGAATTTAAATTCATCTGATATTTTGGACGAAGCAAGAAATGAATACCCGGCGACAAACAATATTTTAATTCCACTCCTAACTGTCCATTAAAAATAATTTTTTTGAAAAGTTCCGGATCACTGATATTCACTACATCATTCCCTGCATTGTTAAGGTAGTATCCTTTACTGTATACTAACATCCCCGCCGATACTCCTGCTGAAACTCCATATTTGAATTTCTTATTTCCAAAATAATAACTCAGCGTAAAAGGCATTTCAACATAGGATATAATATTTGTTCCTGTGCTTTTAACAATGTTATTATTGATCACAATCTGTTCCATTGAGTCGGTTTGCTGGATAAAATTGCTGTCAAGTCGTTGTATTGTTTGTTGTGTCAGATAAACATATCCGAAAACATAATTGGTATCTGTTATAAGAACGTTCGTCAAATATGTATTCCAGTAACTGTTGTCAACCAGAAATAAACTTTTTACTCCCGGATCATAGTTTACTTTTTCTCCGTATTGAATATAATTTAATCCAAGAGAAGTAGAAAAATGTGCCGTTGTTCTGGAAACTGCAACTCCCATCTGTGGATAAATTACTTCAGTCTCCCATGAATTCCTTCTGTGCTCTACGATCACATTTTCAAATCCTGAAAATGATTTCGAGATTTGGTTTAAACCTGCGAGAACTTCAATTCGATATTCAGCAGGATATTTTGCTTTAGGCTGTTTGATCTCTTCTCCGCGCGAAGAATTAATGTGTTTTGTTGTTTCAAGTAATTTAAACTGAGTGGAGTTTCGCGTTAACAAAGAATGTATCTGTTGATCCTCGTTTTTTAATGGTGAGAAAGCACCTGAAGTTGAAATTACTTTATCGGAATTCTTAATAGATTTATTTTCGGATTGCTCAGAAACATCAGGACTTGGTATCACTTTTTCATCTTTGAAATTTCCAACATTTCCGTTAATCTTATCTGAAGTTTGGACTTTTAAAGTTGCATTCGCTTCTGCATTTGAGCGATTTTCCGAAGTCGTGTTTATTGTTTGAGATATATTTGAAATAGAAGATTTTTTAGTTTTTACTTCCTCTGATTTTCCTGAAACGGAGTTATTTTGTTCGTTTCCGGAAATCATTGGATCAGATAAAACAGGTGATTTTTCGATGGCATTATTCGGACTATATTTTTCTGATTCTTTTATTGAGGGTGAATTGTTTTCTGAATTTGATTCAGGTTGAATTTTATTTTCTTGTGAAGAGGGAACATTTTTTTCAGGAATAGATTTATTATTATTCTTTTCAGAAACAACACTACGCACATTCTCATTTGAAGTGAGATAGATTAATGATCCGGCAATTGTAAGAACGGAAATGATCCAGAGAGCAGCTTTCCGCCGGCGTTTTGCTTTGTAGTGATTGTCAAGAAGTTTTTCGGCACCTGACCAAAAATCTTCCGGTTTTAAATCTGTATTCATGATAGTATCTTATTTGAAATGTGATCATTTTTTCTGATCTCATCTATCAATGCACGTAATGCTTTCTTTGCCCTGTGTAAATGTACCTTTGACGTAGAGGAGGAGATACCTAATAGTTTTCCGATCTCTTCGTGTTTGTATCCATCAATAACATATAAGTTGAATACTGCTTTATTCATTTCCGGTAATTTGTCGACCGCTTCTATAATTTTTTCTTTTTCAATAGAATGATCAAGATCTTCTTCTGTTATCAGATTATTTTCAAATGAAGAAACTTCTGCCGATTCTATCAGCCTTTTGTAATTACTGTTCTTCCTGAATTCATCGATAATATAGTTTATTGCAATTCTCCTTGCCCATAATTCAAAAGGAACATCTTTTGTTTTTGTCAGGTAAGAAGAAATATTTTTAACCATTTTATAGAAAACCATATTTAGTGCAGACATGCAATCATCTTTGTTGATATAATATCGACGACAGATTGCATACAACGATTGGAAGCACTCGCGATACAGATCGTAATGTGCTTTCCGGTCATCTTGCCGGCAGCTTTCCAAAAGTTCTCTTGATGGTTTCATCTTAAAATGGAAAAAGGATGTTGTAAATATTACAACATCCTTGTTTCAATATGGGAACTTTTATTCTTTTATAAACCGGACAAATGATTTTTCACCTGATTTGGTTTTAACTTCAAGGAAATAAATTCCTGAAGCAAGACCCGATGTATTTATTTCAGAACTTTCACCTGATAACTTTCCTTCTTCTATCTTCTGACCGGAAACAGAAAGGATAGAATAAATCGCTACGCCAGACTTAGGGGATGACGTTACGACTATTCTATCCTTTGAAGGGTTGGGGTAAATACTGGAAATCAGAGAAAGGTTTTCATCAACTGAAACGGTGTTTAATTGTGATGGAGATACAACGTTGATCGTAAAACCAACATTTGTACTTCTATAGATGATCATACCTGTTGAATCTACTGTTAGGCTATCGCAATATGTATTGCTGCATCCATTCGGATCAGTTACTGTTAAACAGATCTGGAATGTACCGTATGTGTTGTAGTTGTGAATCGGATATGCAGCAGTAGATGTATTCCCATCACCGAAATCCCATGCGAAACTTAGATTAGTTCCGCTTGACAAATTTACTACTGCTAATTGATATGGAGATAATTGAGTAAAGATGAAGTAAGCTGTACAGAGAACAGGAGCTATTATCGTTGAATCAACTACAATTGTCTGGCAAATTGTATCCGCACAAGTTGAATTTAAAATTGAAAGACAAACATTGTAAGTTCCCGGAATCCCGTATGTATGTACAGGGAAGCGAGAAGTGTTCAACGGACTTCCATCACCGAAATCCCAGGTGTAAGTGGTTACTGCAGGGTCAGCAGAAGAGTAGTCGATGAAATATGCATCAAGTCCATAAGGAACTGTTGTGAAATTTGCTGCGCAAGGTGTTGTTCCCGGAATTGTGATTGCTTGACAATATGTACAAGCAATATTTTGTGTAATCTGATCAACGATATTTAAGCAAACAAAATATGTTCCCGGACCAGAAGGATAAGTATGTGTTTCTGATTGCCCGCCTGTATAAGAAATTCCATCCCCGAAATCCCATACTGCAACATATAAAGTTGTATCGTAACTAGTATTAAAGAAGAAAGTATTCAATGCTCCCATAGACGGTATAACTGTAAAAGCACAATTTGTTGGTGGTCCAACTTGTACACCAATACCCGCTTGACAAACCATTGTACCCGTGCTGTCATATTCAACAGCGATTGCAGTATATACTCCTGCTGAAGCATAAGTATGTTGTTGAGACGTTCCTCCTGATGCAGTAACACCATCTCCGAATGTCCATGTAATTGTATTACCGGCTCCGCCGATAGGAGTATAGTAGAAGAAAACAGTATTCATATTAGTAGAATCATATGCCATGCTGATTGAACAAGGGCTTGGTCCGACATTTACTGTAATTGTCTGACAAGTTGTGCATGTACTCAGAAAATCACTAGTCGTCATACAAATATTGTAGACACCGGAAATAAAATAAGTATGTGCTGTTGCTAATCCTGTACCTATAGTGCCATCACCAAAATCCCACGTTACAATAGCTGTACTTGAAGCATTGCTGGTAAAAGTAAAGTCGGTTCCATTAGGTGAAAGTGCTGCAAAAGCGCAAGTCGTTGAAGTTCCGATTGCGTTTAAACTATAACAGCAAGAGCTGATCACATTTTGAGTTATGATATCAATTTCAGTAGCACAAATTACGTAAATGCCACTTGTTGAAAATTGATGATTTACAGGAAGACCAACTCCTGTAGTCGAGTCTCCAAAATTCCAAAGAACAGAAGTGTTTATTCCATTCGGAGTCATGGCGAATGTATAGGTTAAAGTTGATGCATCGTACGTATTAGTGATTGTGCAATTCTGTTGTGCTTTCATCGAGGTGAAAGAAAGCAATACCAGTAGTAATAGGTAGATTTTTTTCATGAGGGTTAGAGATTTTAGTTCTTATAGTGTAACACGAAGGGTTTCGGGAAATGGTTTACATGAAAGTAAGAAATTTTCTCCAATTTTTCCTATTAGATAACCGGTAAAACAACCCTTTTTAAAAATGTTAGGCCAGATGTCGATAAAAATCAAAAAAAACAAGACAAATGATAATCCCAATAAATGATCACTCTGCGTTATCGGATCTCACCAATTTTACCACATGAACTTCTGTTCCGGACTGTATCCTCATAAAGTAAACACCAGAAGCAACAGAAAGATAAACAGATGCTTCCTTTGAACTCTCTTTTTTCGAATAAATAATATTTCCCAGAACATCTGTTACTGATATTGTAAAATCACTTTTCCAAAATTGAATTTTAATTTCATCAAAAAACGGGTTTGGGAAAATTAATATTGTTGAATTATCAGACAACGATTCCACAAATGTACAGTGATCAAATGTGACAGCTATTTCATCTGAAGAAAAACAATTAAATGTATTTGATACATTTACACCATATGATGAAGTTCCAATACCTGTTCCCGCTGTGTCGACTACAATTGTTTGTGTTGTTGCACCTGTAGTCCAGTTGTAAGAATTAAATCCGGAACCGGCATCCAATGTAATCACATTATAACCACAAATAATTGTATCGCTGCCTAAATTTACTTCTGGAGTTTCACGGACATTTAAAAAAGATGAATCAGCGCCATTACAACCCAGACTATCAGTAAAAGAATATGTGACCAAATGTGTCCCTGTGTTTGCGATTAAAGGATTGTAAAAACCATTTACGACACCATTTCCAATATACATTCCGCCGGAAGGAACTCCCTGATTTAAAAGTATCGGCGCAGCATCTAAACAGATATCATTTAGATCAGACAAAATAACAGATGGAAGTGGATTTACAATGATGGCTAATTCAGAAGAAAGAGTACAACCATTATAATCACTGGCGAAAACAGTATACGCCAAAGTTGAAGCCGGCATTGCAATAACATTGGAACCGACAGAATCAGATAAAGTATTTGCAGGACTCCAAGAGTATGTTAACGCGCCGGTTGCAGTTAAGGTTGTTGAATCACCCTCACAAATAACATTAGAAAATGCAGAAACACTTAACTGAAATGGAACAACTGTTTTGGATACGGAAACATAATTAGTAGAATTGTATTTTATATTGGAAGACGCATTTCCATTAAATTCAAAAACGGTAAAGAAATATGTTTCGCCTTCTGAAAGTCCGGTAATCGTACATGTATTTCCTGTTCCTGAATAGACAACAAAATTTCCGCCACCTAAATCTGAACCATTCCCAAAATTACTATCAGGAATATATGCATTGTAATCGACAGGATAATCAATGATCGAAGAATCATTTCTAACAACAACTATTCTTCCCATTCCATCACCTGGTGTCCAGTTCAATTGTATGTCATGACAATTGGTGATTGACGATGATAAATCTGAAGATGCGACAGTGGGCTTATTAAATGTTTGCTCAAAGTAAGCAATTACCGATGTGTCTTCACTCGGTGTCCAGGTTATTGGAAATGTATCACCGGCGGGTGTTGTCCATCCACTGAAAGCAAACCCTTGATTTGCTTTTGCAGTAATTGTTATAGGATACCCATCAAAATAAACCAGATCACATGCGTTCGAAGGAACCTGAGTTGTATCGATGATAATAACTCCACCGTTCTGAGGAATTTTTATTAAAGCCAAACGGGAAGTATCGCTGATATTAAATTGTTGCATTATAAATCTTCGCATATATCGCGCACGATTATTGAAAAATTGCTGAATAGTATCAACTTCTGTATTCCATTCATTCAAGCTTCGATAATATCCTACCGTATAATAATCAATTGTATCATTACTGTTTTTCCATTTATTAATGTGCAAAGGCAATTCATTATTTACTCGTGATCTAAAGACGTCCAACACTGAATCTACTCTGTTTCTGCAGAATGTGAAATTAATATTATGAGCAAACTGGGTAATAAATTGAGTATTAAATTCTGAATTTAGCAATAGATTATTGAGAAGAAATTGTGCCCATGACGCAACAGAACTACTTGTTGTAGCCCATTCCAATGTATTATGATTGTAGTTGCAAGGGTGATTGGGATTTCTCGATAGTAAGTCTGAACGATCTGTATCCCACATTATCCATCTCCATTAAATACTGGCGACCAAAAGATCTTAGTATGAAATGG
>JAYUWA010000099.1:0-7142 GCA_043753795.1 Bacteroidota bacterium
GTATTTCGGTCAACCTACTTTTGTGGTCGGGACTAAGGTGCTGCACATAAATAAAAGCCATTCCGGTATCGGCCGGAAGATATTTTAATAACTCCATCATAGCTTCTAATCCACCTGCCGATGATCCAATGGCAACTACAGGAAAAGAATTTTCTTTTACTTCTGCTTTAGCAAACAATTTTCTTTTGCTGGAATTTGCATTCATTTTAAAGATGAATGTTTTAAATTATCTGAAATCATTTTACGAAATTACATTAAGCTGTAATGTTAATTGTTTTTAAAATTGTTGTCAACCCTGGACCGGTTCGCGTTTAATTAGGTGCGCTATACCATACTCCTGACTAGAAATTCGAATATAGGACTTTCTTTGCCTTGCTACAAGCTGTTCAATCTCTTTAAAATAATAAACTATTTGCTAATAACTACTCAATTATTGATGTTTCTTCCATTTTTCTATTTCTAGTTCTTACAGCTTCAAACAGGTTCATTCTCACAAATTTATTTCAACAAATCATCAACAGCCTACTCTCTCCCGGCTTTTCTTCCGGTGCACGGTGTATACAAGGAAGGACATTGCTTTCAGTATGATCAACGGCCAATTTCCACATATTTCCCCTACCTAAGCTGATCGGATTCGAATCAGATTTTGCCTGGTAATGCAGATCGAAAAAATGCTCCCTTAAAAATAGTTCGAACCCTTCATCATTTCCGTGATATAATTGTTCGAGTTGTTCTCGGATTTCAGGAACAAGTATTTTTTGTTCGGCTTGTGAATTTGGCAATATTTCACTCGTTTCGCCATAGTAAGTGCATAAAAAGGTATCGGTTGGTACCGGAGATCGATCAATATGAAAAGAATAAACATCTGTCGGGAAAAACGGATGGTCATTATCTCTGTCATAGTACTTTATCAGATTAAGGACAGGAGATGCACCATTTGCTTTTAAAACGTTCAAGTCGTTCAAGAGAGTTTCACGTGCAAGTTTGCCTTGTTCACTCAAGTCAAACTCCAAAAGCATCTTTTCATCAATTACCGTTATGTTTCCTGTTGATTCTATCTTTTGAACAATCTCAGAAAAATCACCTTTGAGTTTACGGTTCCAGCATATTGCATTAGTTGTTTCATGAAAAGGCGCGGAAAGAAGATCCTGAAAAGTTGAAACAATTTGAATTTGATTTTCAGAAAGAGATTTTATTTTATTTTGAAGAAACAGTTTGTCTAATGAGGAAGTGGCAAGATCGAATGCTTTAGTAAATGCAGCTTTTGCTGCTTGTCTTTTTCCTGTTCGGTTTAATAGATCTCCTTCGGCAGCATACAGCAAATAATGTTTATGGATAGAGGGGTCTTGCTTTAACTTTTCCAGTTCATGAATACTGTTTAATGAATTACTGATGTAACTTTCTGCAATAAGTCTATTCAACGTTATCATAGCAGATGGTGAAGTACTTTCAAGTTGCTTATATAAATACACAATTGTTTTCCAATCGGTTTTTTCAAATGTTTGTGAAGAGCAATGCAACGATGCAATGATTGCTTCTAAATGATAACAACTAATTTTGTTTCCTACTGTTGCGTTCTTTAAGTAGCAAAAACCTTCTTCTATAAATGTTTTATTCCACCTGGTTCTGTCCTGTTCTTTAAGTGTTACTAATTCACCATTTGAACTTAGACGTGACGGAAAGCGGGAGAGATTTAAAAACATCAATGCCAATAAAGCGTTACTTTCATTGATTAATGAAACGCCATTTTTAACTAATAACTTAGTCAACCGAATTGCTTCGTAACACAGTTCATTATTTATTATCTCTTTTGATCGAGTGGTTTTGTATCCTTCATTAAACATTAAATAGAGTATGGTTTGAACTATTCCAATTCGCTTTTCATATTTTAACGGTAAATGAGTTTGTAGAATATTTCCTGATTTTTTTAATTCTGCCTTTGTTCTTGTTATTGCTTTTTTCACTGCCTCATCTTTCATCAATAATGCATTTGCAATTTCAGCTACACCGAATCCGCAAAGGATATGTAGTGTAATTATCACCTGATTTTTTTCAGAAATATCGGGATGACAACAAACAAGCAATAATCTCAATTGGCTATCTTCAATTTCATTGGGCATTAATAGCTGATCTATTTGCAATTCGAAACTGTAATCAGAGTTTTCAGCAAATACAGAATCAGATAGTGATACGTTCTTACTTTCTCTTTTAAAAGTATTTATTGCTTTATTTTTTGCAACCTGCATTAACCATCCGGCAGGGTTTTCAGGAACACCGTTGAACTTCCATTTTGTTAATGCCGATTCAAAAGTATCTTGTACAACATCGATCACAACATCTATATTGTTCAAACCGAATATCCGTGACAACACAGCAACCATCTTTCCGGAATTTTCTCTGAAAAGATGTGCTGTCATTGTGTTTATTTCATGCGAACTTGTCATTGTACTCTATAGCTCTGTTTGTATTGTTTCTCTTATTTCCACTGTTCCGCCAACGTCAAGAGAGGGACATCCTTGAGCAATTTCTGTTGCTTCTGCAAGGGAGTTGGCAAGAAGAAAATAATAACCACTTACGCCTTCTTTCAATTCAATAAAAGGACCATCGGTTACTAATTTTTTTCCCCCTTTTATGTGATTGCCCGTTGGCATCAAAGGGTTCCCACCTTTAAAGTTTCCGTTTTTAATTAACTGTTCAACCCATTTGACATGTTTTTCAATGTCTTTTTGCATTTCTTCCGGAGTCATTTTTTCGTAGTTTTCCAGGTTTTCTCGAATTAGCATTAAATACTCTTTCATGATTTTTAGATTTTAATTTGTTTGTTAAATTGTTTCTGTCATTCTAATAACAAACAACCCTTAAGAAAAGGGACAATTTCGATGGCGTATTTTGCAGTTTTAGATAACGTTTATTTGTTTTATCGGAGAATAACACTGTGCCCATGCTTCTAAGATAACACTTTCATTTATTGTTTTCTTCTATCCTAATGAGTTTTTGCGCTCAAACTGGGTTTTGTAAACTTCAAAAAATAGGCAATGACAAATAATGTTACAATCGCAGTTAAAATAAATGCTGTTGAAGCACCATAGTAATACCATATTAATCCTGTAAATGAGCTTGCAAACATTGAACAGATGCTTTGGAGTCCCGAAAATGTACCGATTGCAGTTGCTGTATCGCTCTTATCGGTAATGTTCGAAATCCAGGCTTTTGAAATTCCTTCCGTGGCCGATGCATAAATGCCGTATAAAAAGAATAGTCCGAAGAAAGTATAAAGACCCGTATTTAGAGCCATTCCAAAATATACAACAGCAAATGTACATAGTCCAATAACAAAAATATTTTTCAGCCCAAATTTGTCAGCTAGAATACCAAAGGGAAGAGCAAACAAAGAATAAATAAGATTATAAAAAATATATAATCCAATAACCGTTGTGTCATCAAGCCCCGATTGCTTGGCCTGCAGTAAAATGAAAATGTCAGAACTATTAAAAAGTGTAAAAAGTAATAATCCGGTCACTACTTTTCTATATTCCGGAGGACTTACTTTCCAATATTTTAAAAATGAAAAAAACGGTGTTTTAGTTTTATTAATTTCTTTGTCAGCTTTCTTGTCCTTGACGTAAAATGTGAATATCACTGCAATCAACCCGGGAATGAAAGCAATATAAAACAGAGTTTTATAGTCTTCCGGATTAAAATACAAATAGAGTAGTGCTAACGATGGTCCAATTACAGCTCCTAGGGTGTCCATTGAACGATGGAATCCAAAAACTTTTGCTTTTGTGGTCAATGTTGCTTCGTCTGAAAGCAATGCATCTCTGGCCCCGGTCCGAATACCTTTGCCAAAACGGTCAATTGTTCTTGCAAAAAATATCCAAACGGGTAGAGCAAAAAGTGCCATCATTGGTTTTGAAATAGCACTGAATGCATAGCCAATTTGAACAAATGGTACACGTCTACCGGATAGATCGGAGAGCTTTCCAAAGTATCCTTTGCTTAATCCCGCCGTTGCTTCTGCTACACCTTCAAGAATTCCAATGAGCACGATTGAAAAGCCAATTGTCTTTAAATAAATTGGCATTATTGGATACAACATTTCACTTGCCGCATCTGTAAGTAAGCTGACAATTGATAAAATCCAAATAGTCTTCGTGATATATTTCAAAACTTCATTTTTTTAAATCACACCTATAATTTTAATATGCCCCTGAATGCTCTTCCGGCATAATATGATTCCGCTCCATTATGATAGACAAAAACAGTATCAAAGCGACGGTCACAAAATAATGCACCACCGAGTTCTCTTATTTTGGAAGGAGTTTTGATCCAGCTGGATGTTTTCAGATCAAATTCGCCAAGCTTTTGAAGCTCTCTGTATTCGGATTCGCTCAACAATTCAATTCCCATTGCTGTTGCCAGATCAACTGCATTGTTTTTGGGTTTATGTTCTTTACGAGATTGAAGGGCCTCGTAATCGTAGCATAGACTTCTTCTTCCTTTAGGACTTTCAGCCGAACAATCGCAGAAAATGTATTCATCAGATTTTTTATCAAGGCCAATCACATCCGGTTCGCCGCCTGAGATTTCCATTTCATTCAACGACCATAATTTTCCGGACTGAGATTTCAGTTTTGATAAAACCATTTCCCATTGAAGTCCTTTGTGGCGTTTTGTGTTTTTTTCAAAGCGGTCTTGGAGTATGGAAAGCAATTCTTCAGTTTGCTTTTTTGAGAGGTCTTTTTTCATGGATTGATCTATGTTAAAGTATTTAGATAATTGCTTGCTTTAATTAATACATCTGACTTTTTACTTTCGCTCCATTTGTCGTACGTCTTTACAAGCATATTCAACCGTGGATTTTTTAGAAAGAAAGCCCTTTGCTTATCAAGAAAATGCCAGAAGAGTGCATCCCAGATTTCCTGCCATTCACCTTTTGGAAAATCACTCATTTTCATGAGATAGTTACTTCCGCTAATATATGGTTTGGTAGACATTAATCCTCCATCTGCAAACTGACTCATGCCATATACATTTGGGACCATTACCCAGTCGTACGAATCAATGAACATCTCCATAAACCAACGGTAAACTTCATCGGGGTCGAATTCGCAAAGTAACATAAAGTTACCTAGAATCATTAACCTTTCTATATGATGACAATATCCGGTTTTTAAAACTTTCTTAATAGTTTCATCAATGGGCAATATTCCCGTTTCTCCTGTATAAAAGCTATTCGGAATTTTCCGGGTGAAGTTCCAGAAATTGGTAGTACGTTCTTCACGACCTTTTGTAATATATACTCCTCTTATAAATTCCCTCCATCCAATGATCTGTCTGACAAAACCTTCAAGCGAATTCACAGGAATATTGTTTGTTAATCCATGTTGCAATGAACTTTCAATAATGGATTTAGGAGTGAGCATTCCAACATTTAACATCGGTGTAAGCAAACTATGATTCAATAATAATTCTTTGTGTACGATCGCATCTTCATAGTCTCCGAATTCTGCAAAACGATTTTCCAGAAATTGTTTTAACCATTTTCTGCTTGCATCAAAACCAATTGGATAATTAATCTCATCAGTATGGTCACCGATATTTTTTGGAAAGAACTCGACAACATATTTTTTAGCTTCTACACTATAAGCGTCACTTTTAGGAAATGTTGGCTTGATAACAGGTTTTCCTTTTGGGAACTTTTTTCTATTATCACTATCAAAAGACCACTGTCCACCTTCCGGCTCACCGGTTTCATTAATAAGAATATTTCTTTTTATTCGTTCTTGTTTATAAAACTCAGTTTGGAAAAACTTCTTCTTGGATGGTTTAAAGAAATTTTCAAGTTGTTTGTTTGTATTTAAAAACATCGGCGATTCAAAAACAGTAAGCTGAATTTTAAATATACCGCAAGCATATTTTAGCCTTCTCATCAACCAATCGTCAACAGGATCTACTATTGACACTGACTCCACTCCGGAAAGGCTCAATTGAGCAAGGAATATCCGAATATCCGATTCTTTTTCAGTCGATGAGATATATTTTACATCCAACTTTTTATTCAGCAGAAAATTTTCGTAGTACTTCATCGTTGCCCTGTGAAAAGCTAATTTTTGCTTGTGAAAATTGAATTGCCGAAAAAATAAATATTCTTCTATTAGGTAGACAGTTCCATCAATCGCCAACAACGGATTGAATTCAAATAATTGATGGGGGAAAATTATCTTAACTGCTTTCATTCGTGTTTTTATGTCTTCTGCATTTTTCACTGCAATATTTTACTTCATCCCAATTCTTTTCCCATTTCTTACGCCAAGTGAACGGTCGATTGCAAATTGGGCAATTTTTAGTTGGTAGGTCTTTCTTCTTCATAATTTATGAATCAATTCCTTTTTACATTGTTTCCAAAATGAAAAGAATGAAGGAAAGTCGCCTACTACAGTTGTCATCCAATTTCGGGAATCTTCATGACCTTTATAACTATTCAAAGGATGCTCTTTAAAATAAATTTTTCCTTTCAGGTGAGACTGAAGTTCGTGAAACTCCCCAACAAAAATTTTCATTTCACTGAAATTTTCTTTTGCAAGAGACAAGCAAAAATCAAGACTCTTTTGTGAAATCGGATATTTCTCAAATACAGACGGCTCAAGGAGGAGAATTTTATTCGCTACAAGGTCTTTGCGCCATTCCGGATCTAAATTGTAGTAATTGTAAATCAGTGTAGGTAGTTCTTGGTCAATTCGTGGAAGATTGGTCTTTGGTAAAGGCGTCTTTAAAGAGAGATGTGTAATTTTATTTAATGATTCCGGGATCTTTAATTGCGAAAAAATATCATACTCAATATCAAGAAAAGTGTTTTGTTGATTGGTGTGGCAATACTTATTAATGTTTTCCTGATTTGCATAATAAACCTTATTGCTATTAGCTCCGCAAACCCACTGCCAGCTTAGAGCATTACTTGCCCAATCACCATCAAGTAAATGATAATACATCCATTGTGCAGGAACTTTCCATGAACACTTTGCAACATTGCATGCCAAAGATGCCACGTACATCCGCAAATGATTTTGCATGTAACCCGAATCATACAGGTTTTGTATGCCATTGTCAATTGCAAGAATTCCCGTTGCGTGTTTAACAAT
>JAYUWA010000100.1:0-2304 GCA_043753795.1 Bacteroidota bacterium
GTTACCGAATCAATGACAGAAACTGTAGTCGACAAATTATACACACATGCTGTTGCACTATCTGTTACTGTTACATCAAACGTATAACTTCCGGCACCGCACGCTGCAAAATCAAACAACTGCGAATTTCCTGTTGCTGAATTCGGATTCGTACATCCGGGAACTGTTGTCCAGTTATATGTTGACCCCGACGATGCACCAAAAATTGCAATCGTAGATTCAAGTATAGGATCTGCCAGACACAAAAACGAAGACGAAGCTGTTATGATCGGTGGAGGTTGAATCTGAACTGTATCACTGGCTGTTGAATCGCAACCAAAACTATCCGTCACTAATAAATAAAATATTGTTGGTGTGTTAACATCAGCAGAAGCGATCAGACTGGTTGGATTTGTAATTGTTAATCCCGGATCATCACTCGTCCACAGGTAAGTCGTTCCCGGATTCGCATCACTGCCTGTTCCATCTAATGTAATTGTTGTAGTAGCGCCCAGACAAATCAGATCCGGATTAACTGTTACAACTGCTGCAGGTTTTGGAAGAATACCAACAACGATTGCAGAATCTATCGAACAGCCGGTCCCGGAATCGCGCACATTCAGATTGAATGTATCGGCCGTACAAACAATTGCAGTTGTAGAGATCTGTGTAGAATCAGCGATTACACTTGAGCCGGTGTTTGTCCAGGTGTAAACCATTCCTGATGTACTTCCGATTCCATCAAGCGTTACCGTCTGGCAGCCACAGATAGGAGCAACCGGTGCAACGCTTACATTCGGCGGTGCATTCAGAGTAAGTGTATAGGTAATAGTTTGTGTACATGTACCTGTAGATCCATCAATCGTAAAAATTGTTGTAGTTGCAGGAGATACTATTTGAGTAGCTAGTGTCGGATCAGCAAAACCATAAGCGGGGTTTGCAGACCAAATATAATTATTCGCACCGTTTGCAGTAAGTGTTGCTGATTCACCATCACAAATTTGTGTCGGACCCGATACTGACATCGTCAATCCTGTGATGATATCAAATGCTGCTGTAACAGTATCAATACAACCTGTTCCGGCATCAGTTACAATGCATGTAAAATAATAGGTTGCAACAATTCCTGCAGGGAAATCTGCAGTGATGTCAGAAGAATCTACTGAAGCGGAAGTAATCAATGCATAGTCAGGAGAAAGTCCCCACTCGTATGTTGAACCCGGAGTTGCTCCGGTAACTGTAAATTGATTTTGTAACGGTGACTGAGTTACACATAAATTTGCATTTGCAGAATTGATCGTTGGTGGCGGATAATGTGAAAGTACGATACACGAAGGATTTGAAACACATCCATTGTCATCCGTTACTGTTACACAATACGTTTCATCTGTATCGAAAGCGATCGGACTATCACTTGTACTATCACTCAAGCCTGCTGCCGGAGTCCATGAATAAGTATATGGTGCGGCTCCGTTACTCACTGTCGGAAAAATCTGATACGTATCGAATGGACAGAATTGCTGATCGAACCCGGCAAAGACTATTGGGATCTCATTTACGACGACGTCTACGAAAGTATCGGCAACACATCCCAATGAATCAGTTACTGAAACAAACATTGTATATGGACCTCCTGCTGTTAAGCCGCTAACAATCGGAGAATAACAACTCGTACAGTCAAACGAACCGGGACCAAACCAATCAACAGATACTACTGGTGAAGCAGATACTACATTAACTGATAATGCTGCATCTTCTCCTTCACATACAGTAACCATTGGTCCCGGATCTGCAAATGGCTTTGGAAGAAGTGTAATAACTGTTGTTGTAGTTTCGGGACCACAAACACCATCAACGATCAGTGTTACAGTATAAGTCGAACTTGAATTAGTGAAAATGTGTGATACATTCTGACCATTGGCTGTATTGTCAACGCCCGAAGCGGGATCTCCAAAATCCCAGATCCAATCTGTAACATTCGGATCTAGATAAGGAGGGTCCGGTAAAATGGAAGCATTGCCATCAAAGAATATTGGCGTTCCAGGACAAGAAACAGTTGGATTGTATGAAATTGTAGGATAAAGTTCTTGCACAACAATGTCCTGACTAACACTTTTACAACCACATTCTGTATTACAAACTCTTAATGTAATTGTATGATTGCCGATCGCAGCAAAGTTTATGAGTGTATCCGCTCCCGTAGCAGGAATATATGCTCCTGCATCTAACCTCCATTCATAAGTAATATTTGTTCCGCCATGAAGCGTTGTAGTATTGGTAAGGTTTACATCAAGTGGTGCGCAGCCGTTGTTCGGATTTGTATTG
>JAYUWA010000101.1:0-7113 GCA_043753795.1 Bacteroidota bacterium
CGCTTGGAGGGAAGTAGAAAATGAATGACGAATTTAAGAGCCAATCGACTCATTACTTTTTTGAAAAGTCAAATCCATATATCTGAAATTCACATTTAAAATCTGGTCTCTTGGAATAACAAAAAAATCACCAGGGATTGGATATATATTTCCTTGATTAGAATCGAATCTCCTTATTTCTTTAGAATCAGATTTTTCAGTGATATGTTCTTTATGTAAATCTCGTCTATAAACGTTTGATAGAAGAATATAATCTATTTCTTTCGATTTACTCTTAAAATAAAATTCAGATAGAATTCCAGAATAGACAACAGTATTTTCTTTATTATTTGTCAGAATGTCTAAATAAATAACATCTATATTTTTATTCAGCCTTAATCTCATTGTTTCAAGATCTGTTAACCTCATCCAATTGTCTTCGAGTCCTAATATATTCGAAATAAAACTCCATCTACTATCGAAATATGCAATCAATCGGCCAAGGAAATATCCTAAAATAAGACATGACATTGTATAAAGCAGGAACCACAATATGTCATAAAAGAAGAATTCATTTTGAATGATAAAGTCTTTATCACCAATTATTAACTTGAACAATAAATTAAACTTTATTTCACCGAAAAAGTAGTGAACAAAAGATAGTGTTATAATATTAATAAAAATTGGGATGAAAAGAAAAGCCCAAAACGAATCGGTAATAGATTGGGTTTCGAGGAGTTCTCCTAAATCTGTATTTTGTCTGATTCCAAACTTAAATGAAATTGCAGGAAGCAGAAGGAGAATAAGGATTAAAGCACCTAAAGCTATATTCAATTTAAATTATTTTTTTGTTACCGCAATTGAAGATGTAGAAGAAACGGTAACAGTCATTTGATCTCCATTTGGTAACACGACATTTACAACTTCGCCCTTCATGATTTCGGTAGATTTTTCAATAATAGTTTGAACCAAAGCATTCCCGGCTTCGTGATTATTTAAAAATGTTTTAACTTCTTCGCTATACTTAACTTTCATGATTGTAAAGATACAGTGACAAAAAGCAATTTGCAAGAGAAATAGAAGCAATATGAAATTTATCATATCAAATGCGAATAAAGTACGATTCTGAGTTGAATTCAGATGTTACTGAAAGTAGATTATTTTAAAAGTTTTAATTCGATTTCGCGCATTACTTTTATTTGATATTGAGATATAAATTTGTTCTTTTACTGAAACAAATTATATAAATGAAACAAGTTGAAGTAGTAGCTGCAGTTATCCAAAAAAACGATAGAATTTTATGTGTGCAAAGAAATATCAATAAGTATCATTATATTTCTCTTAAATACGAATTTCCTGGAGGGAAAATAGAAGCTGGTGAAACAAAGGAGAATGCTTTAAAGAGAGAAATAATAGAAGAGCTTAAAATGAATATTGAGATTCAAAAGGAGTTTCTAACTGTAAATCATGAGTACCCAGATTTTAAACTAATTATGCATAGTTTTTTATGTACAACCACAGATGAAAATTTGACTTTAACGGAGCATGTTGCTTTTAAATGGTTAATTAAGGATAAACTTATCGAACTTGATTGGGCTGCAGCTGATCTACCTATTGTTCAAAAACTTTTAAGTAATTGATATGGAAAAATTACGAACAGATTTGTCATTGAGTTTGCAAACAGGTTTCATCGATCAAGTGATTAAATCGATGCCAGATTATCACCCTCAGTTTTTGGTTAATGATAAGGATGAAAAGAAAAAGATATTATCATCAATTTTAAATGGAATTGATAGTTGCGAAGAGTTTTGGTTTTCAGTTGCATTTATGACTACAGGAGGTGTATCTTCTCTGATTAATACTCTTGAAGAATTTAACCGAAAAGGGAAAAAGGGAAAACTACTTGTTTCTCAATATTTAAATTTTACGCAACCAGAAGCACTTCGAAGAATACTTCTATTCAAAAATATTGATTTAAAAATCTCGGTTGACAGAAAAGTCCACTCGAAAGGATACTTATTTAAAAATAAAAAATTTTATGATTTAATTATTGGTAGTAGTAATTTAACATCTCATGCACTTTCTGAAAATGTTGAGTGGAATTTAAAGGTTTCAGCAACTCGCGAAAGTGCAATCATTAATAGTGCTCTAAAGGCATTTGAAACAGAATTTGAATTTGCACAAAAAGTTACAACAAGCTATATTGATTCTTATGAAGAAGAATATAAAAGGCAGAGGGCTTTTAATTCAATAATATATATAAAAAACGAGAATGTACGACCTCACATTGTACCGAACACTATGCAAGAAGAGGCTCTCATAAATATTAATAAACTGAGAGCAGAAGGGAAACGGAAATATTTACTGATTTCAGCAACAGGGACAGGTAAAACTTATTTATCGGCCTTCGATGCAAAAAACTTAAATGTTAAAAGTTTATTATTTATTGTTCATAGAAAAAACATTGCTGAAAAGGCTATGAAAACATTTCAGGATGTTTTTGGAAAGAGCAAGACAATGGGCATGTATTCGGGAGAACAAATTGAATCCAATGGAGATTTTGTTTTTTCTACTATTCAAACATTGTCTAGAGAGAACCATCTAAAGAAATTTAAGGTTGATAGGTTTGATTATATTATAATTGATGAGTCGCATAGAGCTGCAGCGGACTCTTATATCAAAATCCTTAAATATTTTAATTCAAAGTATCTACTTGGTATGACTGCAACACCGGAGCGTACTGATGGGCACGACATATTTCAATTTTACGATCACAATATTGCTTATGAAATTCGGTTGCAAAAAGCTATGGAAATGGGTATGGTTTGTCCGTTTCATTACTTTGGAATAATTGATATTGCCATCGATAATAAAATTTTGGAAGAGAAACGGGATTTTTCACTTTTAACTTCAAAAGAACGAGTTAACCATGTTATAGAAAAAGCAAAATTTTATGGTTGTGATAGTGGGGAAATTCGAGGGTTAGTTTTTTGTTCAGGGAAAGATGAATGTTTTCAACTATCTCATGAATTTAATCAGAGAGGTTATAAAACGATAGCGCTGGATGCTAAGAGTTCGGATGAAGAGAGAAGTGAAGCAATTAGTTGTTTAGAGTCAGATTTACCTGAAAAGAAAATTGATTATATATTTACGGTAGATATTTTTAATGAGGGTGTTGATATTCCTCGTGTCAACCAAATAATCATGCTGCGTCCGACAGAATCAGCAATTATTTTTGTGCAGCAATTAGGTCGTGGTTTAAGAAAAACTGATGGGAAGGATTATTTAACCGTTTTGGATTTTATTGGGAATTACAGTAATAATTTTTTAATTCCAATAGCATTATATGGAGATACTTCATTTAATAAAGATACTTTACGGAAGCTAATTTCAAGTGGGAGCGAGCAGATTCCGGGATGCTCAACTATAAATTTTGATGAAATTTCCAAAAAACAGATATTTTCTGCGATTGATAAATCTAATCTTCAATTTAGAAAAGACCTTGTTAATGATTATAACTTATTAAAATATAAATTAGGTAGAATTCCTTCAATGGTTGACTTTATAGAGCACAGTTCAAGGAGTCCAGATTCATTTGTAAACTATTCGAAGTCATACTATAATTTTATTTTGTCAGTTGAAGGTGATTTTAAAAATAAATTGCCGGAACAACACAAATTATTGCTTGAACTTTTTTCAAATGAAATAGCAAATGCTAAAAGAATAGTAGAAGTTATAATTTTGAAGCAACTTTTATTTCAAGAGCAGATATCTGTAATTAAAATCAAAAAAATTGTATTTGAGAGTTATAAGATTGAGGTTGAAAAAAGCACAATAGATTCCTGTATTAAAAATTTAAATTTCGAATTTATAAAGAAGCCACAGAAAATAGTCATTAAAGTTGGAGATATAATTAAAAGAGAAAAACAGTTCGATCAATTACTAAAAAACGAACATTTTTACAATTTCTTAAATGATTTGCTTAATTATTCAGAAATAACTTATAGGAGCAAATTCAAATTAAAAAATTATCGAAGTGGATTTTTGCTTTATGAAAAATATTCAAGAAAAGATGCATGTAGAATATTGAATTGGGAATCGAATGAAGACTCTACGATGTACGGATATAAAATTAAATACAATACATGTCCAATATTCGTAAATTATCACAAAGAAGGCCATATTTCAAGGACGACTTTGTATAAAGACGAATTTATCGATCAATCGAATTTTCAGTGGTACTCTCGATCTAATAGAAAAATTACGAGCAATGAAATATCATCTATTATTAACCATGAAAATAAATTGAAAATGCCGTTGTTTATTAAAAAGAATAATGATGAAGGAGCAGATTTTTATTTTATGGGATTTGTTACACCAAAGAATGAGACGTTTAAAGAAACTACGATTGAAGGAGAAAAGGAAAAGAGGGTTCCAATAGTAAAAGTTGTTTTCTCAATGAATGATTTAGTAGAGGAAAATATTTATAATTACATAACTAAATTGTAATTTCGAAGCTTAATAGTCAAACGGATTTGGCATTTAAAATTGTCATGATGGAATCAATTTTTGGAATAAAGACAGAGGAATTTGAATTGTTGAAAGGCAAAATATTTGCTGAGTATTCAATTGAATATCACATTAATGATTGTTTTAGTGTAAAAAATTTGGATGGTTTTTATAGTAAACACCAATTGTTGTTTCAAAAATTTAGTAGCAGAATTCAGCAAATGAATTTAGTTTTAATTGATAGCTACTTTCCGCTAATTCTTGCAGATGTGGCGCTTGAGACATTCTTTAAAAAAGTAAATACATTTCGGGAATATGTAAAATCAAATAGATCGGTAATTTCTATTGAAAATGTAAATGATGAAGATTACCTTAAATATAAATTTTCGAGCTTTATTCATCAAATGCTCTACACGGAAATTTCTTCTACAAAAGTGTGTAAAGGTGAAGTAAATACAAAAAAAGTTTTTTGCTTAAAGAACACTTTTGGCGAACTTGAGTTTTATTCAATTTTCGAATACCGCAAATTGGAGGATTTACTTTTTGATAAATTGAAAATTGAAATTGATCTCTTGAAATCATCTGTTGAGGGGCAACATGTAAAACTGAATTTTATTATTAAATTTGAATAGAAGTAGAGCTTTTATAAAGATATATAGAGCAACCAAGTAGTGATTTTTTATGAAGGCATTTTGATCTACAATAGTCTTGATCGTCCTCAAGTAGTTTTCCAAAATTTCCCTATCTTCGCCCCCACCATGGACTCCACCCGCCAACAAAAATACAACCGCCTCTTCCTAAAAGAAATCGGCGAGCTTTTCCAGAAGGAAGGCCGGAATTTTTATGGGAATGCTTTTGTGACGGTTACGAATGTGCGCGTGTCGCCTGATCTGGGGATTGCGAATATACATTTGTCGTTTTTTGGGGTAAAAGACCCGAATGCTGTACTGGAACAGATCAAAAAGCATACGAAGGAGATCCGCCATTTGCTCGGAAATTCTATCCGACACCAGGCGCGGATTGTGCCGGAATTGAAGTTTTTTCTGGATGATTCGCTGGATTATGTGGAGAAAATGGAGAAGCTTTTTAAGGATATTAATATTCCGCCGGCGCCTCCGGCTACCGAGGAGTAATTTTTGTTCAAAGTTCAAAGTTCAAGGTTCAAAGTTCAAAGTTGGCTTCGTAGGAAAGCAGTTGAATCTTGAAACGATTCTTTGCGCTAGAAATCCCATCTTTTATATATTAGAATTCAACTGGTTAAGTACTTTCGAAACTTTGAACCTTGAACTTTGAACCAATTTCAAGGTTCAAAGTTCAAAGTTGGCTTCGTAGGAAAGCAGTTGAATCTTGAAACGATTCTTTGTGGTAGAAATTCCCTCTGTTATATATTAGAATTCAACTGTTTAAGTAATTTCGAAACTTTGAACTTTGAACCTTTAACTTTGAACCAATTTCAAGGCATTTCCTATCTTCGCGCATATTCATAACCCTATATGCAATACGACCCCATAAAGCGCTCCCTGGGCAATGTTTTTAATAAAACTCCTTTTTTAAGACGACTTTTTTATAATCTGCTTGATCTGTTATTGCTCCGTGCATGGCATGTGCATAAGGAACTTCGGTTGTGGATCCGGACTGCGAAAAAGGATGCGGATATTCTGGATGCGGGTGCGGGATTTGGACAATACACGTATTGGATGAATCAGAAAAATCAAAACTGGAAGATCACTTCTATCGATGTGAAGGATGAACAAGTCGCTGACTGCAATCGCTTCTTTCAACAGATCGGTTCTAAGAATGTTCGTTTCGAAGTAGGCGACCTTACAAAATATGTTGTGCCGAATGCTTACGACCTTGTTGTTTGTGTTGATGTAATGGAACACATCTTAGAAGATGTTCAGGTTTTCAAAAATTATTTCGCATCGATGAAGTCGGGTGGAATGGTTTTGATTTCTACTCCTTCCGATCAAGGTGGCAGCGATGTGCATGGCGATGATGAATCTTCTTTCATCGAAGAACATGTGCGCGATGGATATAACATTCAGGAAATACAAGACAAACTCCGCTCTGCAGGTTTCAATAAAATAGAAGCACGTTATCAATACGGCACTCCCGGAAAAATTTCATGGCGACTGTCGATGAAATATCCGATCGTCATGCTCGGCAAAACGAAGTTGTTCTTTATCATTCTGCCGTTCTATTATATTATCGCTTATCCGATTTCGTTTGTGTTGAATTATCTGGATACTTATACGCGGCATTCTACCGGCACCGGACTTGTTGTAAAGGCCTGGAAGGATTAGATTTCAGGTCAAAGGTCAAGGGTCAAAGGTTAATTGGTCCTCGTTTAAATTTGACTTTTGGATTTTGAATCGACGTGTTAACTTTACATAAATCGAAAGTAGGATCATAAGGTCAAAGGTCAAGGGTCAAAGGTCAATAAGTCCACGTTTAAAATTGACTTTTGTACTTTGAATCGACGTGTTAACTTTACATAAATCGAAAGTAGGATCATAAGGTCAAAGGTCAAGGGTCAAGGGTCAAAGGTCAAGGGTCAAAGGTCAATACTGCCTCGTTTACATTTGACTTTTGTTCTTTGAATTAATTTGTAGACTTGACATAAAT
>JAYUWA010000102.1:0-21510 GCA_043753795.1 Bacteroidota bacterium
CCTAAAGAAAAAAACATCGTTTCGTTCATTGAAAATCGCCCCGGAAGTAAGTCGAGTGAAATAGCAAAAAGTTTAAATATTCCATTACCAACAGTAAAAAGAATTCTTAATAGCATGGTAGAAAATAAAATAATCTCTAAGTATGGAATCGGAGCCGGAACTAACTATGCATTAGAAAATCAAAGCACGTTAAAAACGGGTTTGATGTTTAAACTCACTGATGCAATCCGCAAGAAGGAATTCACATTACTAAACAGTAGTTCGTACATTGAGATCAATAAAATTATATTGACTCCACTGTTCAAATGGGAAAGGCCGGAAGATTGGTCTAAGAAATTGTTAGATCAAGGATTGTATTTCAACATTAAAGGCTACACAAGCAGAGGTGGCACGTTTACGGATACGTACCCTATAGGTGCATACGTTAGCACAATGCACTATGAACCAATATTCAATTTCACGAAAGCATTAAATATTCCCTTAAGTGTAACGATGAAACCACTTAAGATGAACGAATATCCAATACGGGTAGAAGTTGTAATAATGGGATCGGTTGAGAGATTTAACTTTGATGTGATGTTTGTTTATGATGATAAAAGTTTAATTTGAATTTATAATTCAACTGAACATTCCGCCAATCGGGGGAAATTGAACAGGCAATATTCTACCTTTATTTCTAAAGCTCCGTCGAGACTTCTATTTTGGATTAGAAATTTCTATGCTTGAGCTGTCACTCGATATTTTTACATTATTCTTTTTCGATCCATCTTTGTTTTCTATGCTAACACCATTTTCATTCATTTTTATAGTGGTGCCCTCTTTCTGCGATGCAGGATCAACAACTACTGTTTTACTTTCCTCACTTGCAACAGGAGCAGGAGTTGCTTCAACAGGTTCTTTAGTTTCAGTTTGGCTGTTGCATGAAGCGAATACCAGCATTGTAAGGGCTCCGAATAAAATAATGTGTTTTTTCATATGGCTTTTGGGTGAATACTTTCGTTTAAAGGTAATAAATAATATGAATTCTTTACTTTTTTTTTAAAAAGTTCATACTTATAATGAACAGGATGATGAAATTTATCTATTAATTTTACGAAAAAATAAAATAGATTAAAATGAATCTTTTGAAAGGACAGATAATTGAATGGACTGAAAAAGTCTTTTTAGATCATGGAAAGAATGCAATCTTTTGTGGAGAGCGAACTAATACAGGCCAGATAATTAAAGAAAGCTATGGAGAAAAAAGAGGTCAGCACACATTTACGATATTGATTCAGGCAAGCAGGGGTTATCATGCATTATCGGTTGGGAAAAAGGTTTGCAGAAAAGGCCGTAATGTTTACAGGACAGCTAAAATCATTAAAGATATAGATCAAAAAATTAAAACTGAATTAGCAATTGAAAAGTCTAAAAGAGCAGTTGCTGCAAAGCAGAGAAAATATAAAAATTGGATCGATGAAAGTAAGACGAATAAGCTTAAAAAAATCCCATCCGGAATTTTGAAAAATAATATTTAACAAATTGTGTACCTTATACCCCGGCAGGAATGTCGCTAGACCAGTTACTACCCTGAAAAAGTGTCGCCAATTTCCGCTCAACATTCCGCCTATCATGGAATAATTTCAATAAAATTAAATGATTTAATATCTTTCGCAAATGAATATAGATGAAAGACGTGCTCAAATTTATCAGCAACGAGAGTTTGAGAGAAAATGGGCTGACATTTTAAATCCGATGACAGCTGACGAATTGATGGAATTAAATAAATTGGTTATACAAAGAATAAAAATTCTTAACCAACTTTATACACTTGGATCTTTAAACAGATTAAAAATAGGAGACAAAGTAAAATGGAATGGAAGTGATGGCATAATTCGATCAGGAAAAATTATCCGATTGAACTCTAAAACTGCTTCGATTTCGATTGGCGACAATAAAGGCTATTGGCGAGTATCTCCTCAGTTGCTGGAGAAGATTGATTAGATGATTTAGATTCATTTTATAAGAAATTGTTTTAACACGAAAGTTAATGAAAAGAAAAAACGTCAACTCAAGCATGATCGCCAGTATTGGATACGATTCTAAAACTTTTGTTTTAGAAATTGAATTCAATAGTGGTGCGCTTTGGCAATATTCCGATGTTGAGAAATCAATTTTTAATAAAATGATGAAAGCAGATTCTCCCGGAAGATTTTTTCTTGATAGTATTCAAGATTGTTATGACGAAATTCGATTGAGATGATATTCTCAAGCCTCAATAAACCCATTAATTCTTTTACGATTCCTTTCCAAGATTATATATGTTCTCCAATAATAATACCCGATCAGGTATACATATTCTAATTTTATGCTATTTTATACCCTTTAAGGTATAACAATAATGTTTTATTGAAAAACATACCCTAAAGGGTATAATATTGAAACATTTTACTACATTTATACCTTAAAGGGTATATATAATGGAATTATCTGGATTTGTAAAAGAAAAAAGGAAGCAAGCCAGCCTGAGTCAGCCTGAATTGGCAGAAAAAGCCGGCGTTGGATTACGATTTGTTCGAGACCTGGAACAAGGCAAACCATCATTACGACTTGATAAAGTGAATCAGGTGTTGAAACTTTTTGGACATGTAATGGAACCGGTTCCAATGGAGAGAAATAAAATTGCAGAATGAGAAAAGCTGAAATAAAATATAACAATAAAAAAGCAGGTTTGCTTATTCAGGATGATTCAGGATATCATTTTCAGTACTCGAGTGATTATTTAAAGAGTGAAGAACCGGAAGCAATAAGTTTAACTCTTCCACTACAAGCAGAAACTTTTAAAAGTAAAACACTATTCCAATTCTTTGACGGATTAATACCGGAAGGATGGTTATTAACTATTGCTGAAAAAAATTGGAAGATAAATCAACGTGATCGAATGGGATTATTACTTGCATGCTGCGAAGATTGCATAGGAGCAGTGAGTGTTTACCCTTTAATTGAAGAAGAAATATGAAGCGCTGCCTATATTGTTATCAACCACTAAGTGATGCTGAAATTGATTTTCATCCTACTTGCAGCAGAAAACTATTTGGCAAGCCACAACCACCGGTAATTGATTTCAACGAATCACAGCTGGAAGAAATGGCAAGTAAAATTATCAGAAGTCATAGTACAGTTACCGGAGTTCAAGCGAAGCTTTCATTGACCATTGCAAAAGGTGATACAAAGAATGATCCTGAAAGATTTACAATCGTTGGTCTTTGGGGTGGATATATTTTAAAGCCATCTACCCCACACTATAATCACTTGCCCGAAGTAGAAGATCTAACAATGCACCTTGCTGACATAGCAGGAATTAAAACTGTACCCCATAGTCTAATCCGATTATCATCCGGCAATCTCGCCTACATTACAAAACGTATTGACAGGAATAAGAAGCAAAAGATCCATATGGAAGACATGTGCCAGATTACAGAAAGACAGACAGAAGACAAATACAATGGATCACACGAACAAATTGCGAAAGCTATATTAAAGTATTCTGCAAATCCCGGATTGGATGTTGTAAATTTCTATGAGCAGGTCTTGTTTTCTTATCTCACTGGAAATGCTGACATGCACTTAAAGAATTTTTCGCTTATCAATACTCCGGGAATTGGTTACACGTTGGCTCCTGCCTACGACATGGTTTCAACAGCTTTAGTTAATCCGGCAGAGAATGAAGAATTAGCCTTGACATTGAATGGTAGGAAGAGAAAAATCACCAAGAATGATTTTGTAGTTGCATTTACTGCTGCGAAGATTGATGCAAAGGCGCAGGATAATATTATCAGGAAATTTGAGAAGGCTACTGCGAAGTGGATGGAGTTTATTGATATTAGTTTATTAAATGAAAAAATGAAAAAACAATTTAAAGAACTTATTGAACGAAAGGTCGAACTATTTTGAAATTAGCTATTCAACGCACCCACTACTAATACTAAATATTGCTAAGTATGGAATTAAAAATAATCAAAACAGAAAAGGAATACAACAAAGCATTGACAATGTTTGAAAAGTTATTCCTTGCGAAAAATGGAACAAAGGAAAGCAATGTGGCCGATGTACTGGCTATTTTGATCGAACGATATGAAAACGAAAATTTCCATATCAACTCCACCGATCCAATTGATGCTATCAAATACAGAATGGAACAACAAAACCTGAAGCAAAAAGATCTTGCACAATATTTAGGTGGCAAGGACAAAGTTTCGAAAATACTTAACCGAAAACGGAAATTGACTCTTGAGATGATTCGGAATTTAAATGTGTTTCTGAATATTCCTTTGAATGCTCTGGTGAAGGACTATTAGCAATGAGTCAAGCAATCTTGAGTTTTAGTAGTTCATGCGCCACTTCTTGTATTCCTTCCATAATACGCTCAACCTGGCGTGTAGATGGTTTCTTTTTACCGGAGATGTATTGAGCAAGCAATGATTGATGCATGCCTATTCTTACTCCAAGTGCTTTTGCATTAATAACTTTGTAGTATGCAAAAAAGGAAGCCAGGTCGAATTGAAAATCTAGATCAGATTCCTTAACCAAAGATTTATGATGATGCTTCTGATGAAGATTCAATGCATCGATCATTTTTTTTCGGATCTCTTCAATTGAGTCTCCCATTGTACCGACTGGGAGTGAGACCTTTTCGGCGTAGGCCGAAAAGCCATCATTTGTTTTTTCGATGATCACTTTAATTTTCGCTTTCATTATTGATCAATTAGTTGCTTGAAATTTATTTTTGCCATTTATTGCTTATTACTTTTACTTGAGTCCTGCAGCTTTAAGTATTTTATTTGCTAACCCTTTTCCGATTTCCTTACTTCCATGAACCGGTACCGTGAGTGTTCCTTTCTTTGTTGGGTGACCCATGATATGGTGACTACCTTCAACTCTTAGGATGTACCAACCATCTTTTTTAAGCAACCGCAGGAATTCATTGTACTTCATACAACAAAGGTAATATATATATTACCTAAACAAAATAAATTTTTTGACGGTTTCTTTCAAAATTAGCATTGTACAAAGAAAAAGTAAATAATTAAAACACGTTTTTGCTAAAATTTCTTTAATTCCAGCCCCAAAACGTTTCGCTCAAGATTCGCTTTTCAAAACCGCTCTCCGCATCAGCTAGCAAACCAAGCGCATATAAAAACCGTGCAAATCCACTCAGGACCTCCAATTTCAATTCATTAAAAGTCATCAAGCCTCATATCGCAAGAATGAGGCTTTTTCGTTTTCATTAATAAATTAAAATTTTCTCAACCCCTATTTTTGTTTTCAAAAAATATAAACCTGGTGTGAGGTTTTGAATATCAAACAAATTATTTCCAACTGAAAAAGAAAGAGACGAGACACATTTGCCCGTCATATCTGTAACTATAACAACATCATCAGAGAAATCGGATACAATGTGGATTAATCCTTTAGACGGGTTTGGAAAAATATTTAGAGGATTAACTTTCTCCAGATGTTCTTCGCTCAATGTAATATTCATGCAGTCGTCACCGGGTTGCAAATAAAAAACATAGTCGGCATTGTTTTCATGAAAACAGCCAAAGGTTATTCCGTTTTCAAAGCAATAGAAATTAGGAAAAAATCCAAAAGAGCTGCCTATACCTTCATACCAGTAATAATATGGAAAAGCGTAGCAACCCAAATTTGAGGTAGTAAAATTAAATCTTCGCACCGTTTGACCTGATAACAGAATGGTATCTATTTGCGTCAGAACAATTGTAGCCCGACCTTGAAAAGCGAAATAAATGGAATCACTCAATGAAAATGTGTCACCAATTTGCATTCCAAAATCATATAATAAAATTTCCTGTCCTGTATTAAAATAAAAAGAATTATACATGCCAACAATACTATTGTTATATGATGAATCCTGGAGATAAAAAACCTTTTGCCCATCTATTCTGTAATATCCTACTACCACTGAATTTATAGAATCAGTAGGATCGAGATTATAGGACTCTTTTAACTTCACGTATGATATTCCATTTATAGATGTATCGCCATTGCAGAAATATCTATAATTGATGCACGTCCAACCGGGAGAAGGGCCGAAACATTCTGTAATTACCCAACTACCGTTTCTATCCGGAAATGGTAGGACTAATTGAGAATAAGAATATTTTGATATTAGGAAAAAGCAAAGAATGAAGATTATTTTTTTAATTTTATCAAGCTCAGAGACTCTGGGACAGGTCAAATTCCAAAAAACTTTCGGTGGCACTTGTGAGGTTAAGGCAACTTTTGTACAAGTGTGTCATGATTCCGGTTATGTGATTGCCTCAAATAATTGTTATGGTGCTTACATAATTCGCACAGATTTATTTGGGGATACTCTTTGGACATCTTCATTTTCCGATTCTACACAAAGTCCTTTTACCTATCCGTCGCTTCCAAAAATCACTTGTATCAAAGAAACATCCGATCATGGATTTATTATGACCGGCACATTAGATCCGAATGGATATTGCCGGAAAATCGATAGTGTGGGTAATAAACTCTGGTCAAATGATCAGCCATTTCCATTTCCTCAAAATGGAACCCTATTCGGAAATATTTTAATTCAGGATACTGGAGGCTATATTATTTCCGGATATTCTGATGATGTAGGTCCAGGTAACTTTGCTTTTTATTTTGGAATTACTGATGCTGGAGATACAACTTATACTTATTCATATAGTACCGGTGGTGGAACCATTCATGATTTTAAAGAAACAGATGATAATGGAATTATACTTGTGAAAGTATTTCAAAGTAGCAATCAATACTTTCTTGAAAAACATGGCGGAACAAACGGAAGCTGGTCAAAATCGATAAACTATGTGCCTTTTTGTATACTTCCAATAGGAGATTCCGGTTTTATTTCCGGGGCTTCCTGGTCTGACCAGTCATCTCCATTCATATCAGGGCTAGTCAGGACTGACAGCCTTGGAGATTCACTGTGGTCAAAGGATCTTGGTTTTATTCCGATAGATATTGTTTCGGTAAATTTACCGGGCGATTCCGGTTACGTTATGATCACCAATTATTATCAGCCAAATCAATCCTTTGATATTTTAAATCCATTCTGTGAAGTACAGAATTCAGATATACGTCTGGTTCGAACTGACCTGAATGGAAATATCATGTGGGAAAGAAAATATGGCGGTTCGATTCTGGACATTGCAAGTAACCTTATCGTAACAAATGATAATGGATATTGTATTGTTGGTTATACCCGAAGCGAATCAGGAAAATCAGAAATAATTTTTATTAAAACAGATTCTTTGGGCAATGATCATTAAACAATTCTCGTTTTTAATTCTAATGAGTTTAATTTCTGTGTCTGGCAGGAGTCAAATAGCTTTTCAAAAATATTTTTTATCGTCTCCGACCGATGTAAGAGCACAGATATTTGAATCGTCTGATAGCAACCTGATCATTACACGACAAACTATCATTGATGGTATTGGGCATCTTCAGGTAATAAAGGCTGATCAAAATGGCGACACTATCTGGTGTAAAACAAATTACGATACATTGATCAAACATTATTTTTCTTCTTCCCAATCAATGGATGGCAATTTTTTTATCGGAGGTGTGAATGCAGATTCAATCACAAACATGCGCGGCGCCATAGTCAAAATGGACACTTCAGGAAATGTACTTTGGTCAAAGATCTTCTCTGATACAATTGTGAATTGTATTACGCTCATACAACAATTGAATAATGGAGATTTGCTGATCGGGGGGATGCTGAAAGATCATCCGTACAGGTTTAATACAGAAGGAATACTTATGAGATGTGATTCAGCAGGAAACACAATTTGGTATACTCATAACTGGAATAATCCATACGCACAAAGTGTTATTGAAAATAATGCCGGTGGTTTTGTGATAAGAGGTCAATATTATTTTAACTATCCGGCATACTATATCGCCTCATATGATTCTGCAGGAAATCAACTATGGCAGAGACCTCAGTTAGGCTTAAAGAACAATTCACCTTTTTATTATAACTACGATTCGATGATTGTTTCAATTGGATCTGAAAATTTATTGCGATTAGATTCATCAGGTACAAGTGCAGGCACTATCAGTTACACTTTCGGAGATGAAACTGTGTCAATTATCAGAACCAATGATGCTGGGTACTTAATAGCTACAGTAGTATATTTAAGCTTTACTGAAAGCAAAGCGGTATTTTCAAAAGTAGATAGTCTGTTTCAGCCGCTATGGCTAAAAACGATTGAAAATTATAGCATGGAAAGTCCTACGACTTGTTTTCAATCACGTTCCGGTCGATACTTCTTCATGGGGAATATTGATTCCTATCAACATCAGGTCAGAGGATTTTCTTTAACTGGTTTAGATACAACTGACATCAACAATTCAATTATTACTTATAAAAATGATCCGAAACATTGCAACAATTTTTATCCAAATCCATTTCAAAATGTTACTCAAATGGACTTGTCGGAAGAATTAATGAATGCAGCGGTTATTGTTACCGACATTTTCGGAAGACATAAAAAAACATTGCATTCATCAGGCAATAAAATTATTTTAGAAAAAATAGAAATGCCCCCTGGAATATATTTTTTTCAGATCATTTTAAACGGCATGAATCTTTGCAGTGGAAAAGTCGTAGTTGTTAATTAGTAACGTGACCATCTGGATATTCCCATCATTCGAATATTTACAGTTTCCAGAGTTAATCTCCAAAATCATCACAAATTATTCCCGGTAATCCAACAATCCATTAAATCCCGGCAAAATCAGCCTAGCCTTCCCTGTCAACTTTGTAATGTTTTTCATATCTTCGAACATGAAACAATTTTTCACCCTATTTCTTTTCTGCTTGCTTTCTACAAGTATCACTTTTGCCGATTCGACGACTGTGAAAATCTGCAACTCCGGAGAATTTAGTTTTCCTTTTTATAATACCATCAATAAAGATATAGATCGCTTTGATTCCTTAGGTCGCTTGATACAAAACGAAACATGGATTTTTGAATTTCTATCCTGGGATCAACAAGATACGGTATTCAGACTCGTAACCCGGACTGATTACGGTTATAATTTATTCGGATTTATTGATACGATGTTGGAGACACAAGTGAATTTTAACAGCACCTTTTATTTCCGTTACAATTTTTTATATGACACTTCCGGAAATCTGAACGAAAAGATCCGTTTTGCAGGAAGTAGTTTTCCACTTGATTCAAATTTAAAAACAACTTATCAATATGATTCAAATAATAATATTACTCAGCAACTAGAAGCTCAGTTCGTGTTAAATCAATCCTTTAGGACGTCTACTTTAATGGTGTGGTCATATGATGTTCAAGAGCGCAATATCGAATACAGGAAAATCAATTATCAATCTAATATTCCGCATGATTCTTTGATCGACACTTATACTTATTCTGTCTCAAGTAAAATACTGTCAAAAAAGCAATTGGGATATGCAACACTTTTTGATTCGACTTATTACGACTATGTTTATGATGCAAATGACAGTCTGATCAGAAATACATATTATGGGAATTCAAGTTCTACTGATTGGATTCCTTCAAGAACATATGAATACAGTTATGTAAGTGACACAACCATTGAAATGATATTAAATTGTCCGGATACGAGTTGTAGCGACACCATGCTTCGAGTCACTACACTACGTGATTCCGCCAGTCATACTATATACAATCTCAGAGAGGAGTATTCAGGTTTCGATTACTGGGATATCACAAGTATTCAAACAAACTCATACAATCCAGCAGGAAACATTGTTGATCACTATTCTCATTTTATCAATCAAGGATGCAATTCTGCAGAACACATAACCTACGATTACAATTCATCCGAGGATCTTATTCATTCTTATCGATATTCTTACCACTGCAATGAGTACTATACGGATTGTTACTATTATAACTTAGACTCCGATTCTATTCTTGTGTCGATCCAATTTAATGATACTAACTGTAGTAACACACGCGTCCCTTTCGCAATAACGGTTGAAGGTGGTGTTCCTCCGTACCAATATGATTGGACACCGGGAAATTATCTGTCTGACTCAACGATCATGTATCCGTACATTACAAATGTAGATACCATTTTGACTTATAGATTACTCATTACGGATTCACAAGGGAGAACTGCCTCTGATACAATGAAATTATACGGGTTTCCCAATAACTACGTACCCATAAATATAATTTCATTTGGCATTCCCTGTGAAAACAATTCATTTCATCTGACGATGGATACGATTCCACTCAATTATTCTTACTATTGGACATCCCCTAACTCCCCAAATAATTATAACGATAGCATTGAAGCAAATTTTTCAGGGAATTACAATTTATATTTGACAGACACTAATGGTTGCAAGTATTCTTACCAGACGACTCTAAATTTATTCACTCAACCAATTGTTTCACTTGGGGCTGACACAACTATTTGTATGAACGATACAGTAATTCTTAATGCCGGAAATTTCGTACAGTACGATTGGAACACAGGAGATACAAATCCTTCGATTGAAGCTTTCTCACAATTTCCAACTATTGATACCTTCTTTGTCACTATAACTGACACGAACGGATGTTTTAACAGCGATACAATTTCAGTGAACCACGTTGTATGTCTTGGCCAAAATGAACTTTACACTTCAGGAATTAAAGTAGCCGTCTTTCAGGATCAACTCCAGATAGATTTACCTTCTTCCATAACCATTACCAAATTTAAATTAATTGATGTTCTTGGAAGAGTGGTCATTGACGTGGATATTCACGATGATCAGCAGATTGATATTTCGAATTTACATGCCGGAGTGTACATTTATTACCTCGAAGACTATTCCGGGAAATTTGTTAAAGAATAAATGAAAAACTTGTTTTGTATAGTTATTTCGTTGCTTCTTTCCCTTTTTGTTTACTCACAAGATGGAACGCAAGATAGTACATTTGGTCAAGCTGGAATTCTTAAATTCAAAATTGGCGATAATAACTTTGCAAAAGATATTATTTTTCTTGAGAACAATCATTTTATATCTGCAGGCAACTACTTTGTTTCTGTTAATTCTCCATATAATCCTCAACTCTATTTATCCAAACATTTTAGCAATGGATTATTCGCTCAGGATTTTGGTGTAAATGGTATTATTGATTCTTTACAGGACAGTGTAAGTCAAATCAGTCAAATTGAACTATTACAGAATGGAAAAATTCTGGCAATTGGTTCAAGCGGAAAATTAAAGTTGTTTAGTTTTGACCAGAATGGTAATTTAAATACTGCATTTGGGGTTGACGGGATAGCAGATTCACCTTATAGTTTTTTATTTGACTTACTTTCTGATGGAAGAATAATAACTACAGGACCCTATTATGATGGAACAAAAGGTTATTTTCACATAGCCTCATTTAATTCTGATGGCTCACCTGACTCCTCTTTTGGAAATCATGGCTCAGTGTTCACAGATGTTACCCCTGAGCGACTTGATTATACAAGTGCAATAAAAGTTCAAGCAGATGATAAAATTCTTTTAGCAGGCTTAGCATATACTGCCGGTCCGGGAATAGAAGAAAAGGCTGTTGTTGCCAGATATAATCCTGATGGATCTATCGATAGCACATTTGGGAATCATGGAATATTAAGTCTACCTGTAGGAGATGCCGGAGGCTATGGAACTTTCAGATGTATAGATGTTCAAAAGGATGGGAAAATAATTTTAGGAGGAACTGCAATTATGATTTTTCCCGGAAATTTTAATGCTCCAAAATCAATGTTAGTAAGATTAAATTCAGATGGTAGTTTAGATTCATCATTTGCTGATCAAGGAATTAAAATTTTTAATAATGTTACTGCAGGAACCGGATATTTCTTCTCTATCCGGGTGTTACCGGATCAAAGTATCGTAGCAGCCGGACATGTCACGGAATCATCTGTTTCTCTTGCATACTGTGCAAAACTCGATTCTACAGGTAATGTTGTTGCTGATTTCGGTGAAAATGGAATCTATAAGTCTGATCTTAATAATTCTCAGACCAATACCTTTTACAAAATAAAAATGCGAAATGATGGAAAATTATTTCTCTGCGGAACTTCATCTGATACAATATCATTTAATAATAAGTCTGCGGCAATCGTTTGTCTGAACAACACTCTCAAAATAAATGAAAGTACAACTACCGAAGTTCAAATTTATCCCAATCCATCCAAAGGCGAATTTATCATTTCAGGAATTACAAATAATAGTATAATTAAAATATACAATGAATTGGGGCAAGAGATAGAATTTGAAAATTTTATCATCAGTGAAAATGAATTACGGCTGATATCAACCTTTTCAGCAGGAATGTATTTCATAAATATCAGCGGGCAAAAAAGAACAATAAAACGAATTGTTGTCTATTGAATTTCAAATAAAGTAATTATTGTTATTTCATCATTTCATCCATCCACAGCTTCTCTTCTTCTTCAGCCTTTTCAATTTTCTCAGAAATTAGTTTTGATATTTCAGTTACTATTGCGTTCAATTTTGATTCATCGAATTTACAATATTCATTTGTCATCAAATCAATTGCTACACACAGCTCAACTAATTGCTTTTTCGCCTCATTCAAATGATCCGTTATTTGTTCAAGTGAATTTAAATTCAAATTTATACCGATATGTAACGGAATATCCGTACTTAATTTTAATAGCAAGTCACGGAGACTTGAATCTTCAGTAAATGATGTAGCAACTATTTCTCGCACCATTTGCCTGAGTTCCTTTGCCTTTAAATAGATAATATCATTTTGATTTTATATCATAATATTTTCAA
Source organism: Bacteroidota bacterium (assembly GCA_043753795.1). GTDB lineage: Bacteria > Bacteroidota > Bacteroidia > AKYH767-A > 2013-40CM-41-45 > JADKIH01. The sequence continues at coordinate 12,851 of JAYUWA010000102.1, forward strand.
TTAGATTTTTAATTCGCTCACTCTTCATTTATTGTAATCGATAATTTTATTCTTCAAAATTATACTTTAATAAATGTTACTGCAACCAATATAGTAAGGTTATTTTAAGGAACTCTCTCAACGCAATGTTCTACAGATTTATTAATGTAAATTAAATTACTCTCTATCACATTCAAACGTTGAAAATTGTAAACTGTACGTGCAATCAAGAGGAAAGGAACTAAAGGCAAGTTGTGAAGGAGTAAACCAAGTCTGAACCTGGATTTGTCTGATTTATGGATTAGATAGATTCATGAAGTCGAAAGCAGCTAATCCACATCCAAAAAAATCCAGCAATCAGACAAATCCCGGTTCAGACTTTTTGCCCCGCCTCAAACTTTTTTCCGATTCAACAATCTTTTAATCTGCAAACTCTTCGCTCCAAAATTCAAGAGCAGTCCAACTTCCAAATTATATGCTTCTAGGTAGTTCATAGCTTGTGCCAAATGAACGGGCTCTAATTGAATCACAGCTTTAATTTCAACTGAGATAATTTTATATATAAGAAAATCTACTCTTCTTGTTCCTATATTTTCTCCCCTATACAGAATTGGCATTTCAAATTCCCGATCAAATTTTATTTGATTTTTTGCAAACTCAAATTCCAATGTTCGTTGGTAGATCACTTCCTGAAATCCATTGCCTAAATGTTTGTGAACTTCCATCGCTAAACCGATGATCTGTCCAGTCATCTCTGAATATTTATACGTTTCGTCAATCATTCAACTAAGTTCTCTGAAAGTGCACTTCTTCACAACCAATATTTGATGGTGATTAAATTAGAACTTCTTCAAAATGTCTGAACCGGAATTTGTCAGATTTTGAAGGTACATTAATCGCTGGTTACTATATTTCAAATCATAAATCCTAAAAATCATTTCATCAAACAAATCCGATTTATATAATTTTTGCGACCCTTTAAGGTATAAATTTACTATTTATATAAAAAACATGAGTTTCTGAATATACCTTTGAATGCTCTTGTGAAAGAATATTAAATCCATACAATAAAAAAGCGTCTCTCAGAAAACTTAATTTCTGAGAGACGCGTTCTAACCATTACCCTTTATTATTTTACCACTGAAAACCTTATTGTTTGTATTGCTTTATTGTTGACTGTTAACGCGCTGTAATATATCCCTGCAGGATAATCTGAAACATCAACTCCTAATTCGAAAGCTCCTGCATCTCTTTTACCTGTTAAAGGTTTAGAAACAATTCTACCTGTATTATCGAATATGATCAGAGAAACTTCTGAATCTTCTGATATATGAATTTTGAAATTCGTTTTATCTGATGTAGGATTTGGATATACCTGCATCATTGCTTCAGTAGGACTTAAATTTAATCCATTGTTCATCGGATTAATTGAACTTCTTAGCATAGCACCTGGCTCATTACATTTGCAATCAGAGAAACCATTCCAAGGTGACTGAACAAACGGGAATGTAGTTTTAAATGCCGTATCATTGGCTTCAACTCCTGTTGTAAATGTGTACACGTCTAATAAATCTGTAGTAACCGGATTAGGGGAACCTGCCTGATAATCATCATACCATAAACCTATTGCTGCAAGTACAATACCTCCTACTGCTTGTAATTCAATCCTTGTAACATCATCTTCAAGTCTTCTTCCATTCGGGAAACCATCCATGTTTGGAATAAATTGTAATGAAGTATTTTGATTGTATGCCGGATCAGTTAAGCCTAATACTGCTGCCTGCACAAGTCCTAGTGAAGAGAAAGCAGGATCGTTTCTTTGTGTAACCGGCACAGCCATATTTAAGCGAAGCATATCGCCAAATGTTGGAAGGAAATTATTTATGAACGGTTTGCCTGGAGCAAGTGGATTACCATTTTTGCCTGTTGCTAACTGATATGGAGGAATGTTAGGTACTCCAGTCATAAATATTGGTAGAATATCAACAGAGCGGGGAGCATTTGGACGAAGTAAATAATTTCCGAATAACGCCTGATCCAGGGCTGTACCTGCAGTTGCAGGATTTCCCAATAGCGGATATAAACCTGATCTCGTATTTCCAAAATCAAAAGCCTGAAGTGAATTTCTTTGAATACGTAATGGAGCAAGTCCCGGTACAGCCGTACCAAATTGACTATCGTCCATGTATAATGCTAGCTCCGGATTTGTAAAATATTTTTCAAAAGAAGTTTCATTGTAAGGACGCATTGAATTCCATTTGTCTTTATCGCCAATCGGAATAACAACTTCATTTGTTAGTGGCATACCGATACGTGATACCTGTACAAACTTTCCGTTTGTATTTGGCTTGCCTCCATTGTCATCAAGGACAGTAACTTTCTGACGACTTGCACTTGCCCATACTCCGATAACAAAACTCGGATCAAGAATGCTTGATGCCTGTGATACAGTTTTATTATCTTTCTGAAGTGTTGCGATGGGAATATTTAATGCGATTGTATGCACATTTTTACATGCAAGCGCATCTGTTGCACCATTTCCTGCACGGATATTTCCCAGATCAAAAATTCCACCCAGGTCTACAAAGAATGGATCGTCTATCGGTCCGCAATACATCATTTCACCTGTAGTGGCAGTTTTTAATGCACTGGCCTCTAAAGCAGCATAAGTTGTATTCAATCCTACTGCACTATTAATGGATCTTGGCCCAATATTATTCGGAGGAACTATTCCTGATGAAACAATTGTCTGAAACGTTCTTCCGCCATCAATACTTCTTTGACATGTATACGTTTCTTTTAAATTTTGCTGGCCTAAACGAATATTAAAAAAAGTTGTCGGATCCTGATTCGTTTTAGTAAACATAAAACGATATATAATATCATCAGCAGTTGCTGAAGCATCCCGACCATTTTTAACACGAATCTCATATCTGACATTTTCTCCAAAACCGTAATAATTTGGTCCGCCCGATGGCAATTCCGCAGGAATATAATTTGCTATGATAACTACCTTATTGGTATCATCAGGATTTCGAAATGCATAAAGATCGGTGTTATCAGCAACCGGATCATCGGAAATCATTGGTGCTTCTCGGTGACTCGATGCGGTTAGTTGTCTTTCGTTAGAAGCGATGAATGTTGCAATTCCGCCCAGAACAAAAATACCGGAAACAAGTAGTTTCCTCATTGTAGTTTTTTTCATGTTGTCTGTTGTTAAATGATTGAGAACTTTACTAAGAATACAACAGTTACGGGATAACCCGGTAAATCGGATTTATGAAAATGATATTTTTACCTCAAAAATTTAAAGCACATACTAAAATTGAACTAGTGGTGGCTTGGTTAAAATAAGAATATACGTCAAAAAGTTGCTAAAACTGCATAAATTAAAAATACCTGGGAGAAATAATTTTATCTTTCTCAAAAGAAAGGCCATACTGTAAAGTAAATTCATGTGACCCTGAATTGAATTGTTGTAATGCCGATAAAGTATAGTCGTAGCTGTAATTTATACGCAAATTCTTTGACAGCTGAATTCCAAACATTGCCGAAACAGCATCACCCGTTCTATATCCGGCGCCGATCCAGATCAATTCATTAAAAAGAAAGTTAGCATTGAGGTCCATTTCTATCGGAGAATTGGCTACAGCTTTCACCATGATAGATGGTTTGAATTTAATGTTCTCACTAAGATCAGTAACGTACCCAGTTGCAAAGAAATAATGCCATATGTCCGGATTACCAACATTTCGTACAATAACTTCTGCTTGGGAGACACTGAATTTATTTTCAAGAAGTCGCGGAATAGAAAATCCGGCATAGAAACGATCGGTTTTAAAATACATTCCAAAACCTGCGTTGGGCAAGAAGTATTTGCGAACATTACTGCTAAATTGATTGTCACCGCTAACGGTCGTATTTATTCTGGTGAGATTTTCCTGTGCGTTGGCAAAGCCTGCCTGCAGCCCAAAAGCAAAAACAGAGGTTGGCATGATGATCCGGTATGCAAAATTTCCCTTGACCGTCACTTGATGACTTACACCAATCGTTTCATTCATTACAGATAATCCTAATCCTAATTTTCTGTTTGCTACCGGTACATGAATACTGAATGTTTCTGTTTTTGGACTCCCTGCTATTCCTACCCATTGATTTCTGTACGATCCGGTCGCTGATAAATATTCATGAGATCCGGCATAAGCAGGATTTATGAATGATTCATTAAACATATATTGCGTGAAAGCTGGTTCAATCTGCGCATGTAAAGAAATGCTGCACAACAGGAAAATACTAACAGATAGTTTCCATTGCAACCGTTTATAACATACTTTCAATTTACTCATGATAAAATTATTTATTAATATCTAATTACAATAAATCCTGATCTTGCTTTAGCTTTTAAACCTAATTCCAGAATATAGAAATAAGTTCCGGCAGGCACTTTACCATTTCCAAACTTAACTGAAGCTGTATTTGCAGTACCATTCCAACTATTATCATACTGATCTTTTTGATACAGAAGATTACCCCATCGGTTAAATATTTTTAATGAGTTATCCGGATAATTTACAATGCCCGGAATAACAAACTCGTCATTTACACCATCTTCATCGGGAGAAAATCCGTCCGGAATGATCAGTGTATCGCAAACTTCCACAAGAGTTGAATCAGTGGCTGTGCAACCATTTATATCGGTACCTGTAACATAATACATAGTTGTCTGAATTGGCGATGCAACCGGATTGTAAATAGCAGCGTCAGATAAGAAAGTTGACGGAGACCAACTATATGTATCAGCACCGGATGCAACGATCATTGTTTCCGTATCTTCGCATAAATTAAATAATGAGTTATTGATAGTCACCGATGGAGCCGCATGAACGGTAATTTGCATTTCATCATACGCACTACAGATCCCATTGGTAACTGTCCAGCGCAGACTGTAATTTCCTGGTGTCAGATCATTTAAAAGTGTTGAGTCTGACCCGGGTGAAACAATTGTTGCATTGCCAAATTGCATACTCCACATTCCTGATCCATTAATAACGGGAAGAGCAGAAAGTACCGTGGTATTTTCATTACACAGCGTTTGATCAATGCCTGCATATGGAGTAATCCCTACAGGACTAATCGTAACTTGAAGTGTATCACTTGAAGGAGTACATGCGTTATTACTTACAGTCCATTGAAAAACATATATTCCGGGAACGACATTTTCAACAACCGAAACTGCGCTTGTATTAGATACAATATTGGGATTGCCCGGACCACTATAGATAGACCAACTTCCACTTCCAATAGAAGGGAAGTCTGCATCAATAGTAATTGAATTTACATTACATAAAATCTGATCTACACCACAAATAGCTGTTGATGGAAATTCTGAAATTAAAACAGATACTGTATCGCTATTATCATTGCATGTTCCGCTGCTGATTTTCCACATAAATAAATAATTTCCTGCAATCATATTTGTAACAGTTGTATTTTCATTAAATGGCGAAGTAATAACAGGAACATTCGGGCCACTCAGAAATGACCACATTCCTTGCCCATTGATAATTAAGTTAGCATCTAAGGTGGCTGAATTCACATTACATAAGGATTGATTGCTTCCTGCATTTGCAATATCCGGATTTGGATAAATTGTGATGAGTGCTGTATCCATTGCAGAGGTACATGAACCATTATCAACACTCCATCCGAATTCATATGTTCCGGGAATTAAATTGTTGATCCCGGATGCAGGATCATTTGGCGAAACAATTGTTGCAATTCCCGGACCACTGATCTGTGTCCACATACCACTACCTATACTCGGATTCGGTGCCAGGAAAGAAGCATTGTTTGTATTGCAAAATTCCTGATCGGGACCAGCGTCAACTATCATCGTCATTGCACTTATTATAATTGAAACTGAATCCGAGGAATTGCTGCAGACACCATTACTGATGGACCATTCAAAAACATAGGTTCCCGGAATTATTCCCGAAACAGCTGTTGTAGGACTGACTACAGACGATATAGATGGATTGCTTGGTCCTGATATTAATGACCAAATTCCATTCCCGATTGAAGGATTGTTTGCTGAAAGTGAGATCGTATTTACATTACATAATTGCTGATCAGATCCTGCATTGGAAGTAGATGGTAAATCATAAATGATCAACTGAACGGTATCTATATTTATAGCACATGTTCCATTACTAACTGACCACGTAAAAAAATAATTTCCTGAAGTCATTCCAGATATATTGGCGGTTGGGCTATTTATCGAATCGATAGAAGATAAATTAGGCCCTCCTATTTGATTCCATTGTCCGATACCGGATACAAGTGTTGCTGCATTCATTGTTGTAATGAAAGTGTTACACAGATTTTGATCTGATCCTGCATTTGCAGTTGAAGGTGATGGACTAATAATTATCTGTACATCATCTGATGTAGGAATGCATCCCTGATTATTAATGGTCCATCTGAAAATATATGTACCGGCAACTAATCCTGTCACCGAAGTGTTTTCATTAGTTGAGTCAACAAACGTAGAAATTGATGGCCCACTTACTTGTGACCAATTTCCAAATGCCGGAGTGGCCGTGTTTGCCGTTAAGGTTATAGTGTTGACATTACATAAATCCTGATCATTTCCTGCATCAGCGACTACCGGTAAACTATTCACTACAATTGTCATTGTATCGGAACTGGTAAGGCAAACGCCATTGTTTGTTGTCCAGATAAGATTATAGCTGCCGGGAATCAAATTATTTACATTGGTATTTGCAACTAAACTATTATCAAATGCCGGAGAATTCGGTCCGCTAAATGTTGTCCATGACCCTGAACCAATTGCAGGCGAAATAGCAGCCAACATTGCAGTATTGGTATCACAAATTGTGATATCAGATCCTGCATCTGCTAAAGTTGGTGATGAGTAATTTATTATTGTTACTGTGTCTGCGGGTGTTGAACAAACTCCGTTGTTGATCGTCCAGCCAAAGTTATAGGTGCCACTGATTAATCCATTTACCAATGTATTTGGATCATTTGCATCGACAAATGTGACCAGAGAAGGACCATTTAATAAGGTCCATGTTCCCACACCTGCTGAAGGAGTGTTTCCATTTAATAATACTGTACTCGAATCACACACTTGCTGATCAGTTCCTGCGTCAACTGATAATGGAATATTAAATATCTGAATCTGTACAGTGTCCGTAGAAGCAGAACAATTTCCATTTGAAATAGTCCAGCTGAAGCTATACGTTCCTGCAATAACACCGGTAACAGATGTTGAAGGTGATGACAGGGAAGTAATGACAGGCGAATTAGGTCCACTTACGAGTGTCCAATTTCCAGTACCTGTTACAGGAGCATTTCCTGAAATATTTATGGTTGTTGTACTACAAAGATTTTCGTCTGAACCAGCATTCGAATTTGTAGGCAGATCATAAACATTGAGCAAAACTGTATCAGTTGACGATATACATGTTCCATTGTTTATTGTCCATCCTAAAGTATAAGTTCCCGCAATTAGAGAACTTATTGTTGCAGCCGGATTTGTAACCGAAGAAAAAACAGGTGAGTTGGGACCACCAATAACCGTCCATGTTCCAGTTCCGGATGCAGGAGTATTTGCAGCTAATGTTGTATTGCTAACACTACATAAATCCTGATCAATGCCGGCATCAACTGTAGTTGGTGAATTAAAATTCGTGATTTGTACATCATTACTCGATGCACTACATACACCATTTGTAATAGTCCATCGGAAAATATAAACTCCTGTAATAGCATTAGTCACTTGTGTTGCTGCGTCAGAAGAATCAACAAAAACCGGAACATTCGGAGCACTTACAATTGTCCACACTCCATTGCCGATTGAAGCAGTATTTCCGTTCAGCGTAAAAATTGTTGCGTTGCAAGGTGATTGATCTGCTCCTGCATTGGCTATAGTCGGAAGATCAAAAATATTTATTTCAACATCATCAGAATTTGAAGCACATACACCATTCCCGATCGTCCAACGGAAAATGTAATTACCGGCAATCATACCGGTGATTGTAGTATTTGATACAGAAGGCGAGGTTATCGAAGGAACATTAGGGCCAATTACTAAAGTCCAGTTTCCATTACCTGTTACAGGCGCATTGCCATTCAAAGTTGCAGAAGTGACGTTACATAAATCCTGGTCTATACCTGCAGTAGCAATTGAAGGAGCAGCATAAATTACAATTTGAACATCATCTGTAGATGTAGTACAAACTCCATTGGAAATACTCCATCTGAAAATATATGTTCCTGAAGTTAATCCTGTAACTGATGAAGAATTGCTTGCCATTGTAGTGATTGTTGGAACATTTGGTCCGGATATCAATGTCCAGTTACCGGTTCCTGTAGTTGGAATATTGGCGGCTAATGTCGCAGAACTTACATTACATAAATTCTGATCGCTTCCGGCATTAGAAACTGTCGGTAAAGAATAAATAGTTATTGAAATATCATCAGTTGATGATGTACATACTCCATTGGAAATTGTCCAACGATAAACATATGTACCAGCTATCATTCCGCTTATGGATGTACTTGGCGAAGCAGGCGTTGAAATGATTGATGAATTCGGACCGCTTATTTGAGACCAAAGTCCGTTGCCACTTGAAGGAGAATTTCCCGTTAATGTG
>JAYUWA010000103.1:0-2290 GCA_043753795.1 Bacteroidota bacterium
GCTCTGACAGCTTCATTAGGATCCAATTCAATTTCGACAGCTTGCATGTCGTCGCCAAATATTTTATAATCTATTTCGTGTGCCATAAGTAGATTGACTTTTGCTATTAAGTTTATTTACCGTTCAACAATGTATTTTCTGCTGCTTTGAGAATTTCAAAGGCGCCTTCTTTCGTAGAAGATTCTGCATAGGTTCTTAAAACCGGTTCTGTTCCGGATGCACGGATCAAAAGCCATTCATCATTATTATCGTCGAAGAAATATTTATACCCATCGAGATCTTCAATTCTTTTTACTTTGTATTTTCCAAATGAAGTGTATGCATTGTTAGCAGTGTTCGCTACTATTTTCTGTTTCACTTCTTCTTTCAGATGAAGATCATTTCTTTCGAATGAGAATGCCCCCACAATTTGATTTATCTCTTCAATCAGATCCGGAATTTTCTTACCGCTCTTTGCCATAAACTCCCAGATGATCAAACCGATCCAGATACCATCACGCTCAGGGATATGGCCTTTTATAGCAATACCACCGCTTTCTTCACCACCTACAAGTACATCTTCATTCAACATGATCTCACAGATATATTTGAAACCAATTTTTACAGTTTCAATCGGAAGTCCGTAATGTTTACAAAGCTTTTCAACTTTCGGTGTTGTACTGAACGCTGTACAAACTTTCCCTTTTACCCCTTTGTATTTGACCATATAATGGATTAACAAAAGGATGATGTGATGTGAATCAACAAAGTTTCCTTTGTTATCGTACATTCCTATTCTATCAGCATCACCATCGGTCACAAGTCCACTATCGATCTTTCCACTTTTCTTGATCAGTTCAGAAAACTCCGTTAAGTTTTTGTGAATAGGCTCAGGAGCTTGTCCGTGGAAACCTGGATTATCATCACAATGCAACATAGTTATTCCCGGAAAAAGTCTTTTGATCACATTTTGTCCTGAACCAAACATTGCATCATACGCTAAATTTAAACCTGAATTCCGAATAGCATCAAGATCAAAATTTGCTTCAACTGCTTTTATATATTCACCTTCAAGATCAATAAATTCGATTGAACCATTTTTTACTAATTCATCGATACTGAATTCATCTAAATTTACTGTCGAACGATCAGCTATAATATCTTCGATCTCTTGAACTTTTGAAGGTGTCATTGGTCCGCCATAAGAACCTTTTAGTTTATAACCATTATAAGATGGAGGGTTATGCGATGCGGTAATTATTATTCCTGCATCTGCTTTATGGGCGACTGTACCAAGTGAGATCATTGGTGTAGATACAAATCCTTTTGCAAGGAATGTCTTTACTCCTTTAGCGGACATCACTTTTGCAACTGTCTCAGCAAATAGTTCACCGGCAAATCTGCAATCATGACCAACAACGACAGAAGGAGACTTACTATTTTTAACTAGCCATGATGCTGTCGCTTCCGCGACTCTTGCAACGTTTTCAACTGTAAATTCCCGTGCAATGATCGCTCTCCAGCCATCAGTTCCAAATTTAATTTTTGTCATAAGTTTTTTATTTATCCGACCAACCGGAGTAAGAAATGAAGTGCGAAAATAACTTCTTTTTGATTAAAACGGCTGATCAGGTACTAATTTTTAAAAAATTGCCACCAAAATTGCAGGTAAATCAAGACTTTATCCCTCGTCGGTCCAGAGCTTTTTGAAATCTTCGTGCATTCTCTAAATGTTTGCTGTAGGTAGAAGCAAAAGAATGATAGCCGGAAAAATCTTCTTTCGCGCAGAAATACATATAATTATGATTGGTGTAATTGAGCACTGCATTTAATGAATTGATCGTTGGCAAACAGATCGGTCCCGGTGGCAGACCCTTGTATTTATAGGTATTGTAAGGGGACTCTACTTGCTTGTAAACATTCAATACTCTCTTGATCGTAAAATCGCCAAGTGCATAAACCAGCGTTGGATCAGCTTCCAGCTTCCAGTCTTTTTTATAACGATTAATATAGACTCCGGCTATTATTGACTTTTCATCTTCCTTATTGGATTCCATCTGAACAATTGACGCAATAACAGAAACCTGTAATGGAGTGAAGCCTATTTTTTTTGCTTTAAGTAATTTTTCAGCGGTCCAGAATTTATCGTTTTCCTTATTCATTCTCTGAATGAATTTATCTGCACTGGTGTTCCAGTAAAATTCATACGTATTAGGAATGAACATTGACAGAATATTATCGGGAGTAAAACCTAGCTTTGCTGTATAATCATAGTCGTTCAATAAATTGAGAACTGAATTTGCAGGTGCTT
>JAYUWA010000104.1:0-2287 GCA_043753795.1 Bacteroidota bacterium
AGAATAGTCCCATTCACCTCCAACTTCACCTCCGGCATCGTCGGATCATTCAGAAATACATTGATAATACGACTGTCTTTGCCGTCTTTACCGAATGAATCAAATTCAACATGTACGATTCCGGTTTCGCCGGGTGGAATTTCGCTTTTGGTTACACTGGCCTTGATACAGCCGCATGTAGATTTAACTTTGCGGATGATCAGTGGCTTTACGCCATCATTCGCGATCATAAAATCGTGATTTGATTTTTGTCCAGCTTGAATGCTACCGTAGTTATACATTGTTTCAGAAACTCTTGCTTTTGGTAAAAGCGTATCTGCGGGAGAAAAATATTCCTGAATAGTTGCACTTACATTGATATTCTTTTGCGGTTGATCAGTATCATTGGTGTTGATCAGAATTCTATCCAACACAAATCCGTAATCGTCGCGTTTTGAAAAGTTGTAACTTACAATTATACTTCCGGTTTCTTCAGGTGCCAGTTTGTTTTTACTTATTGCAACTGTTGAATAATTATTTGCGGATTTAACTTCTAAAGACAATGGAACTTTTCCCGAATTCAAAATTTGAATTGTATCATGCCGCGTTTCATTAGTCAGCACTTTTCCAAAATTCACTGAAGAGCGTGATAATCTTAAATTACCAATTTTCTTAGTGTACTGATCATTGATAGTTGGAGCCGCACTGATCGTCTGACCGAAAACTGTACCACTTACAAAAATTGAAAATAATAAAACGAAGAATATTTTTCTTTTGATCATAAATGAACTTCCTGATTAGATTGAATTAATTGTGATGTCAGATTCTCCAGATTCATTCCGTCAAATGTTCCTGAACTCATCATCAGGAAAACTGATTTGCCTTTTGAATACGTCTGAATATCTTTCTGCAAGATAGCAGAATCTGTGTAAATTTTAATATCGGGATTCGAAAAAGCTTTTTTTACCATTTCAGGGGTAATTTCCTTTAGTTTCTTATGTGCTATCGTCTGCGGATTGAAATAAACGATTTTCACATCAGCATCATCCATACTACCGGAATATTGCGCAAGAAAATCTTCATTCAGCGAACTGAACGTATGCAATTCCATACATGCAATCAGTTTTCTTTCCGGAAATTGTGAACGAACAGCATGTGTCGTTGCTTTTAATTTTGATGGTGAATGTGCAAAGTCTTTGAACACAGCAACGTTTTCATTTCTGCCAAGTAATTCAAGTCTGCGGGCTGCACCCTTAAAATCTGCTATCGCATTGTAAAAGGTTTTTCTGTCGATATCGATCTGTTCGCATACATTCCGCGCCCCTTCTAAATTTTGCAAATTATGTTCACCGAAAACTAAAATTGCAATTTTTCCTGAATCTGTGAGCAGATAAGTTATGCCATTCACAATTTCATGAGGAGGAATTGAATAAGGGATTTTCTTCGCTTTGACTGAACCAGCTTCAGCCACTTTCTTTACTTCGCTGTCATTGTTGCAATAGATCAACTTACCGTTAGCAGGAATCTGGTCTGCAAAGATCCGGAATTGTTCAACATACATTTCGTAAGTTGGAAAAACGTTGATGTGATCCCATGCAATTCCGCTGATCAAACCAATTTCAGCTTTGTACAAATGAAATTTCGGCCGGCGGTCGACCGGAGATGAAAGATATTCATCGCCTTCAAGAATTATCAACGGCGCATTACTCAAACGCACCATCGTATCAAATCCTTCCAGCTTTGCTCCTACCATGTAATCAAAATCTTTGTTCAACGACTTCAACACATGCAGGATCATTGCTGTGATAGTAGTCTTGCCATGTGAACCACCAATAACCACTCTTGTCTTATCCTTTGAATGCTCGTACAAATATTCCGGATAAGAATAGACAGGTAAACCGATCTCCTGAGCTTTTAATAACTCCGGATTATCAGCACGCGCATGCATTCCCAATATCACACCATCGAGTTCTTTCGAAATTTTTTCGGGAAACCATCCGATGCTTTCAGGTAAAATTCCGGCAGCAGACAATCTGCTTTTCGAAGGCTCATTGATCTCATCATCCGATCCGCTAACCTGAAATCCTTTTTGATGTAAAGCCAAAGCCAAATTGTGCATGGCAGCGCCACCGATGGCTATGAAATGAATACGTTTTGACATTCAATAAAGGTAGAGATTGTAGGCGTTTTTATGGACTTTGTTATTAGGGGATTTGCACAGGGTTACTAACAGGTTTGGGTTCAAAGTTCAAGGTTCAAGGTTCAAAGTTCAAAGTTGGCTTCGTAGCCGACTACGAAGCCAACTTTG
>JAYUWA010000105.1:0-7080 GCA_043753795.1 Bacteroidota bacterium
ATTTTCCGGAACTTTGAAACTAATCTGTCTGCATCTTTTTTAGCTTTAATTCCTGTAGCAATAACAATGTACATTTTATTTTCACCTGAACCTATTACCTGTACGCCAATCGAATCTAATCTGGTTTCCAGAGCAAGAGTGGAAGCCATATAAAATGCATGTTTCCAGAATTCTGTTCGCCAGATAAATATGCTTTTTTCGCTGAGGGAAATTTTATTGGCATAACAATCCCAAACTTCCCTATCTACAAAAATTGAATCGTTGATTTCAAGTCTATCCAGGTAAGTCATTGTTTCGACCTTCACCGGTACTACACCAAAAGGAACCATGTCAATCTTAATTGCTGCAGAGCGTGTGAGATCAACCACTCTGCTCTTTATAAATGGTCCCCTGTCGTTTACTCTGACAACTACCGACTTGTTATTTAGTTTATTTGTGACAAGAAGAAATGTATTAAATGGTAAATTTTTGTGTGCAGCAGTGAAGTCGTTTTTATTGTAGTTCTCGCCATTGCTTGTTTCTTGTCCATGGAAACGGTCATGATAAAATGAGGCTTTCTCATCAGTTACAACTGTGTCGTTTTCAGACTGTACAGTGATCTTAGATGTGAATGCGGTAAAAATGAATAATAGAAAAAGTATGCGAGGCATTTTACAAACATATAATTATTACAGGTGAGAATCAAATCGAATCTGCAAAATATGAAATGCCAATAATAATTTGAAATTGCTGTTAATTAAGACGTTTTGTAAAAACGCTTTCAATTTTGTTGAGTAGATCAACAGGTAAATAATTTCTCCAGTTCATTTCATCCAATTCACCCCCCATGATCATGTAATAGTCGAGATTAAAACGTTGCATTTCAATTGCAACATGTGGGCGAAAATTAATAGCAGCGATCCAGCCATCTTCAATATCCTGAAACCATTCTTCATAATAGCAATCGTCGCTACCATGGAAATTCAGAACATTTTCACCTATGAGAATGAACTTAGATACACCTTCATTTATCATAGGTTCAATGATCTCTCTTTTGAGAAACATTATATCATTATACAATGCATCATTCCATTCGCCTATAAATTCAATAATTGCATACTGTTTTTCATAATCAACAAATAAAATTTTCAGATACAAAGTTGCGCTTCCAAAAACATCCCATTGTGGATGTATGTAAAAATTATAGATCGTATTGGAATACTCTAATTCACTATATATACTACCATGAAGAGGAGAGAGTTCGTCTTCAGCAGCTATATATAATTCACGCCATAAATAAAAAGGCTCGAGGTCTTGCATTTCCTATCAGGAGATTTTTGTAAAGATAAGAAAATGAAGAAGTAATTCGAAATTGCAAATTCTGAAAATGATTGTACTGAGACTTTACTGCTGTTTCTTGTAATTCTCAATTGCTTTTCTGACGTTGCCAAATTTGGAGAGTAATTCACCTGCTTCATTTGCAGGGACATTTAGTTCTGTCATGATCATCTTTGTTCCACGAGTGATCAACTTGCCATTTGTTAATTGCATGTCGACCATTTTATTCCCTTTAATACGACCAAGTTGAATCATGATGGAAGTGGAGATCATGTTCAGGACAAGCTTTTGTGCAGTTCCTGCTTTCATCCGGGTACTTCCTGTTACAAATTCAGGTCCAACGATCACTTCAATTGGATAGTGTACATTTTGCGCAAGCAAAGAACCATGATTACATGTCAAACCAATGGCAAGGATATTATTCTCTCTGCATTTTTTCGTAGCACCTACTACATACGGTGTGCTGCCTGATGCAGCAATTCCTAAAACAACATCTGCAGTGGTGATGTTATGTGATTGGAGATCTTTCCAGCCTTGCAATTCATCATCTTCTGCAAACTCGACAGCTTTCCGAATTGCTTGATCACCACCTGCAATCAATCCAATAACTTTTCCATGATCTAATCCAAAAGTTGGAGGTAATTCAGAAGCATCAACAATACCCAAGCGGCCACTGGTTCCTGCTCCTAAGTAAAACAATCGTCCACCGGTGCGAAGTTTTTCAGTAATAAGAATTACAACAGTCTCAATTCGGTGTAACACTTTCTCTACAGCTTCAGGCACGGACTTATCTTCCGTATTGATAGCTGAGAGAATGTCATAGACACTCATTGACTCCAACGAGTTGTAATTGGATTCTTTTTCCGTTACTTTTTCTGTCATATGAATTAGCAGCGAACTGCTGTGAGTTGTGTGTGAAAATTTTGAACGTGTCAAATATACAACGGAAATTGCTGCGGATTATATTCGTTAAAAATTCTATAAACAGAGTTAACAACATCTTCAACCGATGGTTTGGAGAAAAAGTCTCCATCTGAACCATAAGCCGCACGATGATCTTTAGCTGTTAGTGTAACAGGCGCAGAATCAAGCCATTGAAAGGAGTTTTGTTTCTCAAGTATCTGTTGTAGAATGTATGCACTCGCTCCACCCGGAACATCCTCGTCCAATACTAAAAGCTTATTCGTTTTCTGAACGCTTTTTGCTATAATTTCTTGAGTATCAAATGGAAGTAGGGTCTGGCAATCGATCAATTCAACGGAAATATCCAATTCGATCAACAGTTGAATTGCTTCCTGTGCAATCCTCACGCATGAACCATAAGTGACAACAGTGATATCATTTCCTTCATGAAGAATTTCCGGCACTCCAAGTGGAATTCTGAACTCACCAATATTCACAGGTAATTTTTCTTTCAAGCGATACCCATTCAGACATTCTACGATCAGTCCTGGTTCGTCGCTGGCAAGTAGGGAATTATAAAAACCGGCGGCTTGCACCATATTTCTCGGAACCAAAACATGGATCCCACGAATTGCATTTATGATCATACCCATTGGTGAGCCACTGTGCCAGATCCCTTCCAGGCGATGACCACGGGTACGAATTATGACGGGAGCTTTCTGACCGCCTTTGGTTCTGTATTGCAATGTTGCAAGATCATCACTTAAAATTTGCAAGGCGTAAAGTAGATAATCAAGATATTGGATCTCTGCAATTGGTCTAAGTCCACGTAATGCTAATCCGATTCCTTGTCCGGCAATAGTCGCTTCACGGATTCCAACATCCGTGATCCGGATCTCACCATACTTAGCTTGTAGCCCGGCAAAACCCTGATTCACGTCACCAATCTTTCCAAGGTCTTCTCCAAATGCTACCAGTCTTGGATCTTTTGCAAAAAGTGCATCGAAATTTGCTTGTAATATTTCACGACCATCCATCATTGGAGAGTCTTCATTATAAACAGGTGCAATTGGTTCTATATTGAAAACAGATTCTTTCGACGTGCTATATAAACCGGCATTGTACCTTTCAGCATTCACTTCCTGAAAATTGGAATGCCATTTTTGCAGATCAGATATTGCAGTAGAATTTTCATTACGTGTCATACGAAGAACTTTTTGTATGGCAGAAACAATATCTCTTCTAGCAGGGTCGATCACAGTATTCAGATCAGCTTTTATTTTCTGAATGAATGCTGACTGACCGCTTGTCTGACTAATTGAATCTAACAAGTCGCAAACTTCCTTGATCTCATTTTTGACAGGAGTCATGAATTCAGTCCATGCAGCCTTCTTGCAATCTTGAGCGTACTTCTTTGCTTCAGACTCAATTTCATCTAGCTCAGCTTCTGTTGCAATTGCTGATGCAAGAATCCATTCACGCATTTTTTTTATGCCATCATATTCGACTTCAAATTCAAGTCGATCTTTTGATTTGTATCTTTCATGTGAGCCGGAAGTACTGTGACCTTGCGGTTGAGTGATTTCAGTGATATGAAATAAAACCGGAACCTGTTCTTCTCTGCAGATCTTTATTCCTTTTGCATACATTTCACACAAGGCAGGATAGTCCCAACCTTTCGCTCTGAGAATAACATAGCCTGCTCCTTTTTCATTTCTCTCAAAACCTTTCAGAACTTCTGAAATATTTTGTTTAGTAGTTTGGTATTTCGATGAAACAGAAATACCATAACCATCATCCCAAACAGAAATTGCCATTGGCACTTGCAATACTCCGCCAGCATTTATCGTTTCCCAGAATAGTCCTTCTGATGTACTTGCATCACCGATAGTTCCAAAGGCAACTTCATTTCCTTTTGTAGTAAATGAAGTCATGTGGTGCAATGCAGGATTATTTCTAAAAAGTTTCGATGCCCAGGCTAATCCTAAAAGTCGAGGCATTTGTCCGGCTGTCGGACTGATATCTGAAGATGAGTTTTTTATTTTCGATAGTTCTTTCCAACTCCCATCCTCATTGATGGTTCTTGTGGAAAAATGTCCGTTCATTGATCTTCCACCTGAACTCGGTTCAGCATTCAGATCCGGGGTTGCGTAGAGTTGTGCGAAGAAAGCAGTTATGTTCGATTGACCGATCGCAAACATAAAAGTCTGATCACGATAATATCCGGCTCTGAAATCACCCGGCATGAATTGCTTGGCCATAGCAAGTTGAGCAAGTTCTTTTCCATCACCGAAAATTCCAAATTTTGCTTTACCCGTTAACACTTCTTTCCGACCGATCAAACTTGCCTGACGACTTGAATTTGCTAAACGATAATCGTTAAGAACTTCTTTTTTGAAGTCTTCAAAGCTTAATGCATTGGAGGCCTGACTTGCAGGAGATGATTTCATATTACTGCCCGATAAAATGGTTATTGACAAATATAAGAAATATTATCTCTAAATTTGACGTCCAATTCAGAAACAAATTATGATGAAAATAATCTTAGCTATCTGCGTTATTGCTTGTGCAATAGCTTGCTCAAATCCGCAGCCGGAGCGTGCTGCCGTACCTGAAAAAGTTTCTATGTCGCAGGAAAGCGGTATTTTATTGGCAGAAGGTATGTTGGTTTCAACAACAGATACAATGTGTGGAATGTCAGTCGGAAATGAACCTGCCGACACTCTTTCTTATGATGGCAAATTATTGGGCTTTTGTAGTACAGGTTGCAAAGAAGCATTTCTCGCCGAAAGAAATACGAAATGAGAAAGCATTTGATTTTAAGATGGGGAGTAGTAGCCTTATTTTTCATGGCAGCCGTTGCTTGGGCATATCAGATTCTTACCAATGAAAGACAGACCGAAAAACTGCTTCCGATCTATGGTGAAAAAGAAGATGATAGTACTGATCACCGCATAGCGCCATGGAAATTCATTGATCAGAATGGAGAACCAATTTCTCAGAGTGATCTGGATGGAAAAATATATGTGGCAGATTTTTTCTTCACTACATGTAATGGAATTTGTCCGAAGATGTCGAATCAAATGGAAAGAGTGGCAGGTACTTTTAAAGGCAACACACGACTACATTTTCTATCGCATACGGTAAAGCCGTCAGAAGATTCCGTTTCGGTTTTGAAATCGTACGCTGAATTTCATAATGCAGATCCAAACGTTTGGCATTTTGTTACAGGTGATAAGAAGGCGATTTATGAAATGGCCAGAGTTTCTTATCTATCTGCTGTTACAGAAGGTGATGGAGGACCGGATGATTTTGTTCACACACAGTTTTTTACTCTGATAGATCCGGAACGACGAATTCGAGGGTTTTATGATGGTACCGATTCTCTAGAAGTAAATAAGCTTATTGATGACATTTATGTTCTGATGAATGAGTAATTTCACTTTATGAAATTCGTTCAGGTCATTTTAGCGATTGCGGTTTTTTTTCAAACTTTTGATTTGTATGCTCAAAGCATGGAGCAAACGGATCTCATATCTGAGATAGAAGCAAAGGCATTCAGTAGCACACCGATCATTTCATCAAATTACAATTATGAAAATGCAAATGTGCATTATTCCAGATGTTACTGGAAAGTAGATCCAGGTGTTAATTTTATTTCCGGACATGTTACTTCTTATTTTCTTACGAATGAATTTATCGATTCAATTACATTTGATTGTTCGCAATACCTGATCATTGATTCCGTAATTTATAAATCATCGCAAATAAATTTCACACATGATTCTGATCTGGTGAAAATTGCATTTCCACAAACGATTGCAATCAATTCATTCGACTCGCTCATGATATTTTATCATGGTTCACCGGTATCGACAGGTAATGGATCTTTTGAACAAAGTACACATAGCGGCAGTCCGGTTTTGTGGACACTGTCTGAGCCGTATGGTGCAAAAGATTGGTGGCCTTGTCGCCAGAACAAGGCCGACAAGATAGATTCCATAGATGTTTTTTGTGAAATTCCGCTAGGGAATAAATGTGCCTCGAATGGTAAATTAATTTCGATTGATACTGTAAGTGCAAATTTAGTTTACCACTGGAAAAGTAATTATCCGATAGCGCCATACTTAGTCGCCATTGCTGTAACAAATTATTCTGAATTTTCTGATTCTGTTGTGTTGAGCAATTCGGATACGTTACCGATATTAAATTATATTTATCCGGAACAATTGAGTACTGCTCAACCTGCTTTGTCAGTTACTGCTTCTTTGGTAAAATTTTATGATAGTCTGCTTGTTACTTATCCTTTTTCAAAAGAAAAATATGGACCTGCGCAATTTGGATGGGGTGGAGGAATGGAACATCAAACCATGTCTTTCATTGGGAGTTTTGGATATGAATTGATCGCACATGAATTAGTGCATCAATGGTTCGGTGATAAAATTACATGTAGCAGTTGGAGCGATATCTGGCTGCATGAAGGCTTTGCTACATTTTTTGGCGGCATGGCTATTGAAAGATTCAAGCCTGCAGAACACTATGCATGGAAATATTCAGCATTACAAAGTATAATTTCCAAGCCCGATGGATCAGTAATTTGTAATGATACAACGGATCGAAGCAGAATCTTTGATGGTCGTCTCTCGTATAGAAAGGGCAGTTATGTATTGAATATGCTACGCTGGAAATTTGGCGAGGAGAAATTTATCGAGGCGATCAGAGATTATCTTAATAAAAATTCTTTGCAATATAATTATGCTACAACCGAAGATCTGAAAATTTCATTTGAAGTAGTTGCCGGAGTTGACCAGTCTCAGTTTTTTGATGAAGGGGTTTATGGCGAAGGATTTCCTTCTTTTA
>JAYUWA010000106.1:0-7080 GCA_043753795.1 Bacteroidota bacterium
ATTGCAACGGGTATTCCAGAATTATTTCCGTAAGGCTGTGAAAATTTCAAATCATTGTCAATATTTGATTTGTGGACAACCCAAAGTTGTTGCCAGTAATCCCGCCATGCAAGTTCCTGAATAAATTTTTCGATTTGAACCGGCTCAAAGCCTTTAGACACAACAGCTTCAAACACCTGCCTTGTACTTATAACACCTCTTGAAATGTAGGGCGACAAACCCGTTACTGCTCCATTCAGGTAATTTCTGGTCCGACTATATTTTATAGGATCTATCAGAATTATTCTTTCCA
Organism: Bacteroidota bacterium; assembly: GCA_043753795.1. Lineage (GTDB taxonomy): Bacteria > Bacteroidota > Bacteroidia > AKYH767-A > 2013-40CM-41-45 > JADKIH01. Next base: position 293 of record JAYUWA010000106.1, read on the forward strand.
GAATTGATTTGTAGGATGCAGGAAAAATCATCGCTTAGAGATTTTATTTCCACTTATTGCCTTTTGTCTGGAACATTTAAATCGAAGCATTTCAGGATTTGCTTTAGAGTTATGTTTGATCCCTACTCCTGAAGAAACACGTTTTCGCCATCGTTTAAATGCCGCCCAATTTAATTCAGACCGCATGAGTTTTTCCACCTCACCTTGTGTAATACCAAATTGTAACTTAATGACATCAAAAGTAGTACGATCTTCCCAGGCCATTTCAATAATTCTGTCTTTTTCTTGTTGTGATATAAATTTCAAAACATTTTGTTTATGCCAGTGTGTTTTTTAAAAAAGAACCTGTCAGTTTTCTTATAAAGTTTTAACAATTCAAGCCTACGTTTGTTTTTTGAATTTTTATATTATTTTTAGCTAAATACAACAAAAATTAATGACATTTAAAGGGTATGGTTTAATGCACGAAAAGTATCCCCTGTGAAAAAAAAGGGAAAAGGATTGACTGTTAAGAACAATAAAGGGACGAAAATTACTCTCCGTCCCTTTTCAAATATAAATAATTTTAAAAGATTACTCAATAATTATTTTACCTGATTTTAGAACTTCGTTCTGGTATTTTATAGAATAGAAATACATTCCAACTGACAGGCCTTTAAATTCAAGATTTGAAGTTGGAGTGTTAAGATTAAATTTCTTCACAGATTTGCCAAGCGCATTGTACATTGTTAATATCATTCCTTGTTTGAAATCAACTGGTGAAATTTTAACGGAGATATTTTCAGAAGCAGGATTCGGGTATAATGAAACCGAAAGATTTGCCGGCGGAGTATCAATTCCCGTAGGCGAACAAGCATCAATTTTCACGAAATCTACTGCTGAAAAATTTACTCTTGTCAGACTTGTAGCTGCTGTAACTGGCGTTACAGAAACAGGAGAAGTAGGTGACGTTGTCATTGTTGTATTGGTGAACACGTAAACTGTATCGTATAATGCACATGATTGCGACATGGCTGTATCTGTGCTACAAAAAGTTCTTGTGTTATTAAAGCCGAGCCTGTTTCCTTTAATTGAAAAATCATTTGACGAACCATAAATCACATCATTGATATAATCGAATTCAGGATGAATCCTTGTCCATTGTAAATCTCCATTTGAGTTAATTTTTGTTGTGGCAGGTCTTACATCAACACCCGACCATTCATACCCACCGGCTATATACAGGTAGCCATCTGCGAATTCGTATCCATAATCTATTATCCGGGATGCGAGCTGACCTGTTTTGCACCAGATCACGAGGCCGGCAGAATCAACTTTTGTAATAAGTGTCCTTAAGCCTGGTACAGCTACTTGTGATGAGGTTCCGACAAGAAGTATTGAACCATCAGAAAGTTCTGTAAACTCGGTAAATCCTGTTGCCCATTCGGGACCTACATAAAGCTGACTCCATAGTAGAGTGCCTGTTGAATTGTAACATGCAATTAGTCCTGAGCCATTAGAAATCGATGGGTTGTCATAAGCTGTACCGACTGCAAGATAGTTTCCATTGCTCAGACGACGCGCTATATAATAATGATCCGGATCCGGTAAAAAATTTCTTGCATCGCTCCAGACAACGTCGCCTGAAGAATTTGTTTTAATTATTCCGGAATATGTATTTCCTGCATTAGTGGTAAGTATAAAACCATCATCTGATGGATCCAAAACGCAATCATATATTTGAATTGCATAACTTTTCATATAGGAAATAGTTCCGGAAGCATCCGTCTTAAGGATAAATCCGCCACCATTAAAAGTAGTATTCCCTGCAATTGCGAATCCATTATCAGGCAATTCAATTATACGTTTGATAATGGCATTACTTGTTGTAAATCCGGATATGAAGGTATTCCACAATTTGTTGCCACTTGCATCATAACGGATCAAAGAGAATCCATAATCGGCAGGCGAAAGGGCACCTCTGTATTCATTATCCGTTAATACAATCATTCCTCCATCTGCTGTTAGTGCAGATTGTGAAACACGACGCAAATTAGAATCAAGAGAGTAATCATATATTTTAAAGTGATGACTGGTTTGTCCTGTTAAAGCAGTGATGCTGAGAACAATAACAGTTAAAATTGCTAGTAGTAATTTTTTCATAGATTATTTTTATAGTGTGGATTAATTAATATTAGGATGCGAAAATTTATCCATTGAAACCACATCATTTATTTCAATTGATTTATTCCAATCATGTTCAAATTGTTTTAGAAGGTCCTCTTCTATATTACTTTATTTCAGCCCCATTAAATCTATTTTATTTCCAATTGACACATCTTTCATTTTTAACTCGAGAACGTGAAAATTTTCTTTAGTTACAATATCTGAAATTTTTCCATTCTTAATCAATATAATCTCATCACAGATTTCTCTTAACGTGGAAAAAATATGTGATGAAATAACAATAGTCTTATTGAGCTGTTTTAGCCGTTGAATAATTTCAGCAATAATGAGATTTCCTTCAATGTCGACTCCATTATAAGGTTCGTCGAAGATGAAGTATTCGTTTACCTGTAAAAGTAAAGCGGTAAATGCAAGTTTCTTTTTCATTCCACTTGAATAGGTAGATGCATATTGATTCAAAGGGAGATCAAAAAGATTTCTGCTTTCTAAATTAGCAATCTTTATTTTTCTTGCATTGCATAATAGTTGAATATATTCAGCTCCGGTAATTTTTGAAAAGAAGAAAGGGTCAGTCAGTAAAAATCCTAAATAATTTTTGAGCGGAACATGCTCAGATACTACAGTGCCGTCAAAAGTTTCCATACCCGCTATACATCTGAACAAAGTTGTTTTTCCGGCGCCATTTTCCCCGACAATACCGTAGATCTTTCCTTTATCAAATGTGATATTGATATTTTGGAGAACTGCATTCGTTCCAAATTTCTTAGACAAATTCCTAACCTCTATCACTTAATTCTGATTTTAATAAATAGCCTAAACGAATTTCTGATTTGCGGAAAAGATATGGAATTAAAACAATAAGAACAGGGGGAAACGAGAGACAAAGTGCAATTAATACACCCCGAAAGATACCGGGATCCCCCGGATAGGTAGCATATTTGCTTACAATCATAAATGCATTGAAGCACCAACCAACCAGCATTACAATAAGTATGTTTTCAATTTCACCGCTGAATGCAATTCCCAACACAAGTGAAACTGGAAGAACGAGAAAAGAGGAATACACTAGCGCTGTTCGTATTTTTGAAAACAAAAACTGCCTTGCATTCATAGCATAATTCCAGACATAAAAGTTATTTTCAAGAACTCCGTAGTATCCTAGTGTAACGGCATAAATCAACAACATTGAAAAGATTCCAAGATTAAAATTATGTGCAACGAAAGAGAATACTACCAGTAGATATGCAATAATAATTATGTAAAATGTATTTCGGAATCCCATTGTGAATTCAAAAGGTTTTTTACTGAAGGGTGTAGGTAAAGTAAAGTAAAGTGTGGTTCGAAAATTTACAAGAGCCATAGTACCGGTAAGCAGAATCAGAATGACCGAAGACAGGAAGTGCTGCATATAAAGCAGGAAAAAAAGAAATGGCATTGAAATAATTAGATTTTCAACAATGCGCAACGATCTGAATTCGTATTCAGAAAAGCAGAGCTTCAAAAAATCATTTCTTTTAATTTCAGATAATCTGCCTACAAGCGTCACTGCTAACAATAGATATACAATATCTCCGAATTTGGTTTTATGAAACAAAAGAACCGACACACTTACAAAAGCAAGTGCCATTAGAAGATACACCAATAAAGGTGCTATACCCGCATCTTTGAAATTACGGATGATTAATCTGAATTGAAGTTGGAGGTAGTTTTTCAAATTAAAACCGAATTCTATACTCAATATTTCCAATGAAGCTTCGGGTAAGTCCATCAGGTCGTGCAACCCTGACAATGAATGGCGCAGCAGCAATGAATTGAATTGCACTATTTGTGTTGAGTTCGAAATCAAGACCAATACTACCATTCAAGGTTAATCCGCCAGAGCCGTCGATATCTTTTTTAAAACCGGAACTCTCGGTGTAGCTGTCATTTGAAAAATGATAGATCGGTAATAGTCCGGGAGTCAATTTCATGTTGGTTGCTATTTTAAAAGAACGGGATATCCGAAGAAAAACATCTCCACTCCGAATGAAATCCTTTGTTGATTGAAATTGTCTGATCGGCGAATCTAGTGGATATTCTTCCTTTACAAATTGATTTTTATTTTGTGTGAGCGGTTGTTGCAATGCAAGCGCAAACTGAAACTTCTTTGCTATAAAACCAAAGCCTAGTAATAAGTCCACCGTACCTAGGCTGGATTGATAGTCCATCGGAAGAGGAACACCCTTACGTTTATTATTTCCATCTGTAAAAGGCACTTTAGCCCCTAATGTAAATTTCAGTTTATCGTTTATCTTATAGTTCCCAGTAAGAAATAAATCGCTTAAACCATATGTACTAATACCATTGCCGTCTTGTGATAGGGTTGTCAACTTTAAATCAAGTTCTATTTTGCCTGAAATCTTTCTGGTATATTCAAATGCATTTCCCCACACTGAAACAAAGTTGTCAGCAATTCCATAGAATCCACCAATTTTAATCTGATTCTTTTTTGAAGAAAGACTATCGTCGCTTGATGATTTTATACTATTCATTGAACAAAATCCGGCATCGCTACAACCTTGTCCATAGACATAAGGAGAAATTGCTGAGAACATAAAGAGAATGAAGAAAAACCGGAACCAATTTACTGTGAGAAATTGTTTTAATATAGGTTTTGCACTATGAAAGAACACATTTGTTATTGGATTGTTCTTAAAATCTTGTCTATGTTCCATTTCTCGCTAAATCTTAGAATGCAAGTTAAACGAAAAACATTAAATTATCGAGAGTTATAATTTTTTATAAAAGAAAAGAATGTAAAACCGAATAATTTAATGGCCAAGATAAAAGGAACAAATCTAAGGGAGGAAATAATATTTAAAAACGATAAGATTGATGCATATGTTCCGGAACAAAAAAAGAGGCGCCCCGTTTTTTAACGGTCGCCTCTTTTTACAATGAGTTTATAGCTGTTGAATGGAGTTGATTCAATCCATAAAACTTACACTACCTGTATTCAGATCATAGAAAGCACCTACAATTTTCACTTTTCCATCACTCACCAATTCACTGATGACAGTACTCTGTTTTAGAATATCTGCAATTGTAATCTGAACATTTTTTCTAGCAGTTTCGGTTACCATCGATTCCATATTCTCTTTATCGCCAGTAACAGCCGGTTTAATTTGTTCAACTAATTGAGTAAGGTTACCAAGTTCAGCATTATCAATAGCTCCTTTTACGGCGCCACAATTATTATGTCCCATTACGACAATAAGTTTTGTTCCCTTTACCTTTGTTGCAAATTCCATGCTGCCTAAAATGTTAGGGTCTTCAATGTTTCCGGCAACACGTGCAACAAACATATTTCCTAAACCCTGGTCAAACACAATCTCAGGTGGAATTCTTGAATCCAAACAAGAAAGAATCAAGGTGTGTGGATGTTGATCCGCCTTTGTTTTTTCAATGTCTTTCTTGTAGTTGTGGTTGATTTGTTTTCCGTCAAGAAACCTTTGATTTCCGTCTTTCAGTTCCAATAATGCTTCATCGGGCGTGTTGATAGCTGCGTGCTTTACTTCAGCGCCATTGTGGGCCTTAGATTTGGCATTCTCTTTTTGTGCATTGGCGCACGAGGAAATGAACATTGCTGCACATAATAGTTTAGTTGTGAATTTTACTTTTATCATTTAGGATGAATTTTTTTAGAGCACAATGATAAGCAATGTTATTCATAAGATTTCATTTATATTTTCAATAATTATCATAAAATATATTTATGAATTTAAAGGAGTGGAATTGCTCCTTGACGATACTAATAAACTAAAGGTTGTAAAGAGCCCAGAAAAAAATGAAGTTGATTTTTCTGGTTTCTGTTTAGCCGGATACTATTTTTAATACGGAATAAATAAACTTTTTTAATAAAGTATCTTCAGTCATAACTTACGGCGTTTTTTGGAAGTAGTTTTTTTGTGGTTCAGCTCCTTTCTCTTACATGTTCTGCACAATTAAATAATACAACGGCATCCCAATAGTGATGTTGAATGGAAATGTAATTCCTAATGCCATTGGAATGTAAAGTCCGGGATCGGCCTTGGGCGCCGCTAACTTCATAGCTGCCGGTACTGCAATATATGATGCACTTGCTGCTAGTATGGCAAAGATGAATCGGTTGCCAATGTCGTGAATAAAGAATCCACTTATCACTGCAGCTGCACAACCATTAATCAAGGGAACTACAATGGCAAAAACGGTAGCGAACCAACCGTATTTTTTGAATGCAGAAAATCTGCGTGCTGTTACCATTCCCATTTCTAAAAGGAAAATTGCCAAAAAACCTTTGAAAATATCGGTCGTGAAGGGTTTGATTCCTTCAGCTTGTTTGGTGTCGGCAATTAGCCCGATAATTAAACTTCCGAGTATCATTAACACACTTCCATTTGTGAAAGAGTGTTTTATTGTTTCTGTTAATTTTCCTTTGCTGCGATTTTCTGAATCATATTTCATCAGTAAAATAACTCCCATAATGATTGCCGGAAATTCCATCAATGCCATCACTGCCACCATGTGTCCTCCAAAAATTATTTGTTGTGATTCTAGAAAGGATACGGCTGCTACAAAAGTTACCGCACTTACCGAACCATATG
>JAYUWA010000107.1:0-7075 GCA_043753795.1 Bacteroidota bacterium
CCTTTGACCCTTGACCTTTGACCTCAATTACTATCCAAGTTTTCCCGTCCACCACATGATCATCCCTGTTACAAAGATGTTCGCTATGGCTAATGGGAGTAATATTTTCCATCCCAGATTCATAAGCTGGTCATAACGGAAACGCGGAAGTGTCCAGCGGATCCACATGAATAGAAATATGAAGAAGAATATTTTTCCGAATAAGAAGACTGTTCCGATCATGCTCAATAAATTTGGATCGGATACAAACCGCCAGATGAATGGCATATTATAACCACCGAAATACAAAGTACTGATCACAGCTGCTGAAATGAACATATTAATGTATTCTGCAAACAGGTAGAATCCGAGTTTCATCGAACTGTATTCAGTATGATATCCACCAACTAATTCTGTTTCGCATTCGGGTAGATCGAATGGTGCGCGATTTGTTTCTGCAAAAGCACAGATCAGAAATATTAAAAATCCGAGCGGCTGATAAAATACATTCCAATGTCCACCTTCCTGTTGTTCTGCAATCTCACGGACACTCAATGTTCCAGTCATCATGATAAGCGCAATGATTGATAGTCCCATTGCAATCTCATAGCTGATCATCTGTGAAGATGCACGCAATGCTCCAAGCAATGAATATTTATTATTCGAAGCCCAACCACCGATCATAATTCCATAAACACCTATTGATACAACACCGAAGATATATAGTACACCAATGTTAACGTCAGTTGCCTGTATCGGATAAAAAACTCCACCGATCGTCAACCCCTTTCCCCAAGGTATTACTGCACTTGTCATGCATGCTGTAAGCATTGCCAGACTCGGACCTAGAATGAAAAGGAATTTGTTTGAAACGTTCGGAATGATCTCCTCCTTCATAAACATCTTAACCCCGTCAGCCATTGGTTGCAAGATCCCAAATGGTCCCGCACGATTCGGCCCCAAACGGTCCTGCATGAAAGCGGCAACCTTTCTCTCTGCATAAGTTGAATACATAGCCACCAGCAACGATACCAGAAACACTGATACGATAATGATGATCTTTATGATGATGTATGTTGACATTTGTTTGGTTCGCCTTTCGTTTTTTTTCGTTCGTCGTTCGTTGCTCGTTATTCGTTATTCGTTATTCGTTTTCCAGCTACAAGATTCTGCACCACCTTCACGTCATTCAACAATGGTTTGTGAGCAGGTTCAGGGAGGGTATAATGATTTTGAGTGATCACTGAATGTCTGTCGAAATTTGTTGGTCCATCGATTATCCAATCGGACGCTGCCTTTTTTTCAAAACGGCAATCGTTACAGATCCAGTCTTTCACTTCGGCATATTGATCTTTTCTTCCTGTAACACGATATACTTCCTCACCCTTCATCCACAATGTTACTTTGCCGGCACACTTCGGACAATCGCGATGTGCGTCAACAGGATTTGAAAACCACACACGAGATTTGAAACGGAAGGTACGATCGGTCAATGCACCAACCGGACAAACGTCGATCATGTTTCCGGAGAAATCATTATCGACTGCTTTTTGAATATAAGTACTTATCTCCGAAACATCTCCACGATTCATAACTCCATGTACACGTTTATCAGTGATTTGGTCAGCAACTTTCACACAACGATAGCACAGTATGCACCGTGTCATATGCAATTTGATCTTCGAACCGATATCAATTTTATCAAAAGTTCTCCGCGAAAATTCGTAACGTGTTTTTGCCAGTCCATGCTCATAAGCAAGATCCTGCAAATGACACTCCCCGGCTTGATCACAGATCGGACAATCGAGTGGATGATTGATCAATAAAAACTCCACCACTCCAGCCCGCGCTTCCATCAAATCAGGCGAAGTAATATTCTGCACTTCCATTCCATCCATAACCGTTGTTCTGCAAGAAGCAACCGGTTTTGGCATTGGGCGCGGATCTTTTTCGGAACCTTTAGTTACTTTGACAATACAGGTTCGGCAGTAGCCGCCGCTTGTTTTCAAGGTACTGTAATAGCACATTGCAGGAGGAACGATTTCTCCTCCGATCATGCGTGCTGCGTTTAGTATTGTAGTTCCATCCGGAACTTCTATGCTTTTGCCGTCTATTGTTACTTTGGCCATCTTCTTTTCAGGTCAAAGGTCAAGGGTCAAAGGTCAATTGCTTATTTACTTTTGATAAAGCTTTATTCAATTTTTAACCTTTTTATTTTCCTTTTCTTCTTCCTCTTTAGTTATTTTTATTTTTAATTTAATAATTATCGAAGCTATAATTCTTATAATTATGCTTAATTCTGTTATTAATTGCTGAAACGCTATTTCTGGATTGATTTTATAAATCTGATTGAGCAAATCCAACCAATACTCTGTTTCATGCGCAGATCTTAATGCAATTTCGTAGAAACGACAATATTCTTTCGAACTACTACTCGCTTTTGCTTCATGTATATTTGCACCAATTGATGTTCCACTTCTTCCTATCTGATCTCTTAAGAAATATTCAACTTTTCGTTCTTTTAAATAATGAGTTAATCGAATTATTCTACCCGAAAAATCCCTTGTTCTTTCGCGTATTTTCTTTTCTTCTTCTTTTGTCTGATTTTCCATTTTGAAAAGTAAAACTCCTTTTCAATTTACTCAACCATTATATGACGTTTCTTTATTTATCCTTATTAGGTACAAACTTTTTGTTAAGCCTGACCTTTGACCTTTGACCCAAATCAAACAGTTTGTTCCTTCAACCGATAGTAGTGCTTCACATCAACTATCGATTTCGGATTTCGCACATAGTCTTCGAACTCTGCGCGAAAATGTCTGATAGCACTCGCTACTGGCCATGCTGCTGCATCTCCTAACGGGCAAATAGTTTTTCCTTCTATTTTTGATTGTATATCCCACACCAGATCGATGTCGCTTAATGTTCCGTGGCCGTTTACGATTTTATGAAGCACTTTTTCCATCCAGCCGGTTCCTTCGCGGCAAGGTGAACATTGTCCGCAACTTTCGTGATGATAGAAACGTGTGAAGTTCCATAAGTTTTTTACGATGCTGGTGCTTTCATCCATTACGATAAAGCCCCCTGACCCTAACATTGTACCCGATGCAAATCCGCCGTCGGCAAGCGATTCGTACGACATTAGTCGCGGTTCACCGTTTGCAGTTTTTAAAATTAAATCTGCCGGAAGAATTGGAACAGACGATCCACCTGCTACTACTGCTTTCAGTTTTTTGCCATTCTTCATTCCGCCGCACCATTCATCGCTGTAAATAAAATCTTCAACGGTTATTCCCATTTCAATTTCATAGACACCAGGTTTGTTGATGTGACCACTTGCAGAAATTAATTTCGTTCCTGTACTTTTTCCAATTCCAACTTTTGCATATTCATCACCACCGTTGTTCACGATAGGGACAACTGCTGCAATTGTTTCGACATTATTAACTACAGTCGGACAACCATACAAACCTGCGATTGCAGGGAATGGAGGTTTGATCCGTGGATTACCACGTTTGCCTTCGAGTGACTCGAGTAAAGCTGTTTCTTCACCGCAGATATATGCACCGGCACCGACCTGTACATACATATCGTGAGAATAATTGCTACCTAAAATATTTTTTCCAAGCCAACCATTTGCATATGCTTCATCAATTGCTTGTTCTAAAATTCTTGCTACATAAAAATATTCTCCGCGGATGTAGATGTAAGATGTATTTGCACCTAATGCAAAACTTGATGTGATCATTCCTTCTATCAGTAGATGAGGAATGCGTTCCATCAGATATCTGTCTTTGAAAGTTCCCGGCTCAGACTCATCTGCATTACATACAAGATATCTTGCGACACCCTCAGGCTTTGCAAGGAAACTCCATTTCATTCCTGTAGGAAATCCTGCTCCCCCTCGACCGCGCAATCCGGATTTTTTCACTTCTTCAACAATGGCTTCGGGAGACATTGTCTTGATTGCTTTTTCGACAGAGGCATAACCACCATTCTTACGATATACATCATAAGTATTTATTCCCGGAATGTGGTCGTTATTTAAAAGTAATTTCTTTCCCATAATTAATTTCCGGCCTCCGCTTTATCTGTATAGGTTTTTCTTTTGCCTTCTGCACGGAATCTCTCAACGAGTGTATCTACTTTTTCAAGATTAAGATTTTCATAGTAGTCTGCACCAACCTGCATCATCGGTGCTGTTCCGCATGAACCAAGACATTCAACTGACTTCAACGTAAACATTCCATCAGAAGTAGTTTGTCCGGTTTTAATGTTGAGCTTTTTCTCCAGATGAGAAATCACATCTTCAGCACCAAGCAGCCAACAAGAACTTGTACGACAAACTTCTATCACACATTTTCCTGCCGGTTTAAGATTGAACATAGAATAGAAAGAAGCGACTTCATATACTTCTACAGGTTCAATTCCAATAACAGATGCCACATAATCCATTGTTTCAGGACTCAGCCATCCATCGAAGTCCGCTTGCGCAATGTGCAAGATCGGAATCAATGCAGATTTATGTTTTCCTTCAGGATAACGTTTCATCATTCTCTTTGCGAGAGCAAGAGATTCGTCACTGAACTTAATTTCTTTAGCCGTATTCATTTTAATTCGGTCAAATTTATTTTCTGATCAGGCGTCTAATTCACCTGCAATAACATTCATAGAACTCATTGTCAAAATTGCATCACTTAAGAATGACCCTTTGATCATTTCTCTATACGCCTGATAGTAAATGTAACAAGGACGACGGAAATGCAAACGGAATGGCTGACGACCACCATCGCTGATGAGATAAAATCCTAACTCACCATTACCACCTTCTACACAATGATAAACTTCTCCTTTAGGAACATCTGTTTCACCCATTACAATTTTGAAATGGTAAATCAATGCTTCCATATTATTGTACACATCTTCTTTAGGAGGAAGGTAGAATGAAGGTATGTCGGCATGGAAAGATGTTTTGTCTTGAAGCCTATCGATCTTCTCCATTGCCTGGCGAATGATAGACATACTCTGATACATCTCTTCTTCACGAACCATGAACCGATCATATGTATCTCCATTTTTTCCAATTGGAATTTCAAATTCAAATTCTTCGTATGAAGAATACGGATTCATTGCACGAACATCGTAATCAACTCCTGCTGCACGAAGATTCGGCCCGCTGAAGCTATAATTCAAAGCACGCTCAGCGGAAATTGGACCGCAACCAATAGTGCGATCCATAAATATTCTGTTTCGAACTAAAAGTTTTTCAAATTCTTTTAATCCGGCAGGCAGATCATTTACTAACTTTTTAATTTTTCTCCATGCAGTTTCATTGAAGTCTCTTTCGAAACCTCCAATGCGACCGATGTTAGTCGTAAGACGCGCTCCACAGATCTCTTCGTAAATTTCATAGATATCTTCACGCCATTGGAACACATATAGGAAACCTGTCATTGCTCCTGTGTCAACACCAATTACGCTATTACAAACAAGATGATCAGAGATCCGTGCAAGTTCCATGATGATCACTCGCATGTACTCTACCCGTTTCGGAAGTTCGGCTTTGATCAGCTTTTCAACAGTCATATGCCAGCCCATGTTATTGATCGGTGATGAACAATAATTCATCCGGTCAGTAAGCGGTGTGATCTGATAAAACGGTTTATGCTCAGCAAGTTTTTCAAACGCACGATGGATATAACCAATCGTCGGTTCTGAATCAACGATGATCTCGCCATCCATTGTCAACACGTTCTGGAAAATTCCATGTGTTGCCGGATGAGTTGGTCCAAGGTTAAGCGTTGTGTACTGCTTATGATCTTCTGGTATCGTTGGCTTTAATTGCATTCCTAAGTTAATTTTTTGAAATTGGCTTTTTCACGACCGAACATTGTATCATCTTTATCATAACGCGTACGATCTTCAACCGGATATTCTTTCCGCATCGGATGATAATCCATATCCTCTACATTCAGAATACGAGTCATCTTTGGATGTCCATTGAAACGAATGCCATAAAAATCGAATGCTTCTCTTTCCATCCAGTTTGCTGCTGAATAGACAGGTATCAATGTATCGAAATGTAAGTCGTTCAAAGTTGTGTAAGCCTTGATACGAATTCTGACATTGAACACAAGACTGTGCAACTGATACATCATTGCAAAAGGTTTCGGTTCATCAGGCAGATGAATTCCACATGCAGTTGTCAGATAACGAAACTGAAATTTTTCATCATCATATAAAAATTTGCAAAGTGAAACGAGTATACTTTTATCGATCGTAAAAACAGTAAAATCGTAATTTTCTTCCCTGCTTAATATTGCATTACCAAATTTTTCATTGATAGCTTCTGCAATCTGATCTATTGAAGGCTTATCCATATTTGATTATTCTATTCCGTAAGAAGCAAGAAGCTGTTTATACTCCGGTGAATTTCTGCGTCGTAAAGATTCATTTTGAATTAATGTCTGAATGCTCATAACACCGTCAAGAATTTGTTCAGGACGAGGAGGACATCCGGGAACATAAACATCAACAGGAATAATGTGATCGATCCCTTGCAATACAGAATACGAATCGAAAATTCCTCCGCTCGATGCACATGCACCAACAGAAAGTACCCAACGTGGTTCAGCCATTTGCTCATAGACTTGACGTAAAACGGGACCCATCTTTTTTGCGATCGTTCCCATTACCATCAGAAGGTCGGCCTGGCGTGGAGAAAAACTCAAACGCTCTGATCCGAATCTTGCGAGATCGTATGTCGATGCCATTGTTGCCATAAATTCAATTCCGCAACAACTTGTTGCAAATGGCAATGGCCAAATAGAATTTTTTCTTGCTAACCCTACTACATGATCCAACTTCGTTGCAAAAAATCCCGGACCTTCAAATCCGGCCGGAGCTTGAACAATATTTACATTAGATGCTGATTGTATATCTTTCATTTCTTCCTTTCTTAATCTATTCCCACTTTAAAGCGCCTTTTCTGATGATGTAGAAAAACCCGGTAAGTAGTAAACCCATAAATAAAAACATCTCCAACAATCCCATTACTCCGAGCTCTTTAAAATTTACTGCCCACGGATACATAAAG
>JAYUWA010000108.1:0-2284 GCA_043753795.1 Bacteroidota bacterium
ACTCACGTGACTACCATAAGCAGGAATATGGAAGGGAAGATCAAGGATGGAATCGTATGTTGAAAGATCATGTGCCCATAGGAAACTTTGCTGTCGTAACTCAATTGAAGACGGAAAGAAGTGGAACATGGCGATCAGGATCGGTAACTGCAACAATCCCGGAATACAACCACCAAGAGGATTCACTCCCGCTTTTCTGTATAGCGCCATCGTCTCCTGTTGTTTTTTCATTGGATCACTTCCGAATTTTTCATTGATCTCTGCCATTTCAGGAGAGAGAACTTTCATTTTCGCCTGCGACTTGAATGAACCGTACGTTAATGGTAAGATGATTATTCTGACAAGAATTGTTAGGATCAGAATGATCAATCCGTAATTCATATTGAAGCCATCGAGGAAATGAAATGTAGGGATTACGAGAAATCTGTTCACCCATCCGAAAATTCCCCAACCTAATGGAATAAGTTTTTCTAGATGTAAATTGTCGATCTTCTTCAGATCCTGATAGTTGTTAGGACCGAAATAGAACTGCATATTATAGGTCTGCACCGGTTTTCTATCGTACGGCAAAGAAAAAGTCGCTGTCATTTCTTTTACGATCCGCTTACTATCTTCATCCGACTTTGTCTCTACTGTCGGAGATTCAAAACCGTTTTGGTCTGCAATAAGAACTGTAGAAAAGAATTGTTGTTTGAAAGCGATCCATTGAACTCTTGTTTTAAGATCCTGTTTTTCATTCGAAGTTTCAGAGATGTAATCAATTTCTTCATCCGTAAACCGATAGTGAATCGTTGTAGCTGCACGTTCGTTCTCGATACTTTTTTCCTGCTTAGTAACAATATCTTTCCAGTCGACATTGATAAACGAAGAATTCTGTGCTATGACATCTTCAAGTCCTACAACATTTATCTGATAGTTTACCAGATAAGAATTATCAGCAAGTGTGTAGGCGAATTCGATATACTTTTTATCGCCGGCAGGCAAACGAAGGTTGACTGAATTTTTTGATCCTGCAGTTCCGGAAGCAGTAAAATAAAGTTCTTCTGTATTGATGATTCTGTTTTGCGCTGAAAGACTCAGGTTAAAAATATTTGAATCATTATTCATCAGGTAAAGTGGATTACCGTCCCATGCTTTGTATTCCTTTAACTGAACGCTTTTGATCTTTCCACCTTTTGAAGAAAGAGAAACTATAACGAGATTATTTTCAAGAGTAAGAATTTGTTCAACGCCTTGTGAAGCTGAAGCGAAATCACCGAATTTTTGTTTTTCAAGTTCAACTTTTACTGAGTCAGAAATTTCTGTTGTTGAATCCGGAATTACGACCTGACTTTTTTGTTCTGCTACAATTTCTGCTTCTTTTGCTAAAGTCTGAACTCTTTCAATAGAGTCTCTGCGCATTTTAGCAGCATTCACTTCGTCAACTGAAGGTTGAGTGTAAATGGAATAAGCAATGATGATAAGGCCTATGATCGATAGGCCCATTATTGAATTTTTGTCCATGAATTGGCTTAAAAAGGGAGCGCAAAGATAGAAATTTCTTTAATGTTTGTTAAGCCTATTAAGCCTTAGGGAAACGATTTTCGCTTAACTATGTAACTGAAAATTAGCAAACTAAGGATAAAGAGTAAAACAGTCTCCAGTTAAAAATCCGTAGTAGCAGGAATTGAATGTTTGGAAGGGATAAATGTGGAGCAGGCTTAAAATCGCTGCATGCTCCACATTTTTGAATTTGTTTATTCTTTTACAAATCTGATCTGTCTGTCTTCTTGCTTTGGATTATCGGATTTAATTTTCAGATAATAAATTCCAACCGGAAGACTAATGATCGATGATTCGATCTTATTAAATCCTTTTGCAGTAGAATATTTTTCCGCTGCAACTATTTTCCCAAGCATGTCAACATATTCAATTAGGATATCCTCTTTCTTGAATTGATGGAAAGTAATATTTAACTGATCAGTAGCCGGATTAGGGTAGATCTGAATTGCATCATTCTTATCGTTACAGTTTACAGCAACGATATCTGACATGGTGAATCTTGTATCAATATCTACTTGTTTTAATTGATAGTATCGGATTGAATTACATTCTTCCGCATCGACAAACTGGTAACTTCTGTTTGTTGTAGAAGTACCTGCACCGAATCCATAAACGATTCCTGCTTTTTTAAATTCAATACCATCTGTACTGCTTAAAACTTCAAAGTAGTCGTTATTAGTTTCGCTTGCTGTGATCCATTTACAAATTACTTTGTCTTCATATGGCTCAGCAGTAAAAGAAA
>JAYUWA010000109.1:0-2279 GCA_043753795.1 Bacteroidota bacterium
GCCAAAAATACTTTTTTTATTTTTCCCCGCTTCGACATATTGTGCTACTTGACCTGTCATCCAGGAGGGACCTTTTCGGTTATTAAGCGACAATGTTTCATTAATTTTTAGTGATTCCATGCATAGTCAGGCCCTTCAATATTTTTCTTATAAATTGCTCTGCGCTAAATCTGCGGAATCTGCGGAATCTGCGAGATCTGCGGGAAAAAAACTTATGCATAAAAGAGAACCAGGATGTTATGCGTGTCCCGCATCTGCTGCTTTCATTTTTTCAAGTGCCGCTTCATCCATAAATGCGAACTCCCACAGATGTCCATCCAGATCTTCGAATCCGCTTTGGTACATCCAACCATGATCATTGGTTTTTGTGACCTTTGCTCCGCCACTAACTCCCATTTTTACAATTTCATCCACTTCAGCTCTGCTGTCCATCGACAAGCAAATAATTGCTTCCACTTGCTTTTTTGCATCTGCAATTTGTTTAGTTGTAAATGTCTGGAAGAATTTTTCAACTAGCAGCATAACATAGATCTCATCACTAATGATCATACATGTAGCATTTTCATCGGTGAATTGCGGGTTAAACGTGTAACCCACTTTCGTAAAAAAATCAACTGACTTTTTTAAATCCTTAACAGGAAGATTGATATAAACTTGTTTTTTCATGGCTTTTAATTTTATTTCAAAGTTAATAGTGAATTAGATGAAATGCAATACGTGAAAACGACAATTGGGAGGATTATTTGCGACCTTAATAAAACACTTAGTGCACTGAGTTCACAATAAGAACACGGAATACTTAGTGGGCTTATTGTGAACTTAGTGAACTTAGTGTTGATTTTTTTATCTCTACTTTACTTCAATCTCATCTATGAAAATAAAAGCCATTCCCCCTGCACCTTGATGCCATGATGGAAGTTCACCGTAATTTCTTGCCTTAACTTTTATATACCTCGCCTTTTCGGAAGCAAAGGTTGTGACAAATCTTTTTACAGTATTCGTCATCACTGTGTCGCGAATATCATTAATTGCTTCACCAACTTTTCTGAAATTAATATTATCAGAAGAAATTTCATATGAAATAGTCAACGGCATAAAGATCCATGAACGGGTATCCTGCAAAAAACCGGAAGTCAGTTCAGAGATACTTTTATCTTCACCCATATCGATCACCGCTTCGAAATCCTGACCTTGATAGCCTTGCCAGCCACCCTTCCGCCATTCTTCGTCGCCATGGAGTCCATCGATAATTCCATCATCACCGCCTGCTGTATATTGTTTGTTGTATTCTGACTTGATCGCAATTTTCCAATCCGGATGCAAATGTTTATGCAATGCTGCACCAACAAAATTTCCTGAATGATTCGAGCTATCCATTGCTTTAGCCTTGATGAAACATGAATTTGTGATCAGCAATGGTTGCACGTATTTTTGCAAAGCACTTTCTTTATCATTCTCTTTAATAGAATACCAAATGGTTGTTGCAGAATCTGAAGTTAGACTTACTACTACTGAATCCTTAAAATTATCTGACGAATAATTTATCGTTGGAACTGAAATATAATCGGGATTAACTTCTTTAACCACTTGCGCTTTACTTGACCAACCTTCTCTTGAATTCGACATCATAAATTTTATCTCGCCTCCTGCCATAAGATCTGAGTGACTTAAGCGATCGACAGAAATATCATTCACTTTTACATCAGCCAAGAACGGATTTGCTTCTCCGTGTCGTTCTGATAAAATCCGGGTCTTATTTCCATTCTCCAGATGAATGATGACTTCACGAAACATTGGCGATGTCAACTCATATACAGGATCACCGGGAGAAACCTGATAAATTCCCATTGCACTCATCACCAGCCATGCACTCATCTGTCCGCAGTCTTCATTACCTATCAATCCACCGGGAGTATTTGAGTACATTTCATTCCGCAATTTACTAACCATATACTGCGTCTTCCATTTTTCATTCGTAAAATTATAAAGGTATGCCATGTGATGACTTGGTTCATTTCCGTGTGCATACTGCCCTACAAGACCGGTAATATCTGCTTGCTGTCGACCTGATGTTTGCGAAGTCTCTGAAAAAAGTTGATTCAGTTTTTCTTTAAACTTTTCCTGTCCGCCTACCTTTCTGATCAATCCCGCAATATCATGCGGAACGAAAAAAGTATATTGCCATGCATTCGCTTCTGTAAAATGATTGTTTACTTCTTTCGGATCGAATGGTGTCAAAAATCTGCCATTCCTACGGGGTCTGATGAATCCTGTTTCAT
>JAYUWA010000110.1:0-2278 GCA_043753795.1 Bacteroidota bacterium
TTAAATAGTCATTTTAAAATTTCACCTTCTGCATTTCAAAGTAGTAGACTTTCTTCTGGAATTGACACGATTTCAAAAATGCTCGCCTTAGAATATAATACCTATTTGCCCGAGGATATATTGCAAAAGGTTGATAGAGCAACTATGTCTGTTAGCCTTGAAGGGAGAGAACCTTTTCTCGATCACCGAATAGCTGAATTTGTTTTTCAACTCCCAACTGAATTTAAGATCAATGGAAACTCTCAGAAAATAATTCTAAAAGATATTGTTCATAAATATATTCCAAAATCAATCATGGAAAGACCTAAAATGGGTTTTGGAGTACCTGTCAATCAATGGTGTAGGGAAGATCTGTTAGATTTGTTTATGGAACATATGTCGGATGAAGCGCTAGCCGTTTCGGGACTATTAAATATTGATGAAATAATTCCAATTAGAGAACGTTACTTGAAGGGGCAATTGGAAAATTTCGAAAGGATCTGGTTCATTTTTATGTTTCAACTTTGGTTTAAAAGATGGATGTAATTACCGTTTTCTGTGTTCTGAATTATCCTAATATTGCTGTATAGAATTTTTTTATGGGCGTAATCCGCAGACAAGGTATTAAAAACACAATTATCGGCTATCTGGGAATTCTGATCGCTTTTGTCAGCTTCTTTGTGGTACAACCTATTTGTTTGACTAAAGAAGAAATTGGACTTACCAGAGTGCTTTATTCTTTCTCAATAATTGTGGCCATGTTTGTGCCTTTGGGAATTGGAAATGCTACAATAAAATATTTTCCGCTATTTAAGGATGAAGAGAAAAAGCATCATGGCTTTTTTGGTTTCATGAATATATTTCCGCTTATCGGTTTTGTCGTTTCTGCCGGAATACTTTTTTCAATTAAAGATTTTATTCTTAACCAATATAGAAGTGAATCGCCCTTACTACTCGAATATTTTGATTACGTTTTTCCGCTTATTTTCTTTAATGCATTTATTGCTCTATTGTCTGTTTACTGCAATGCTAATTATAAATCTACTATACCCTCGTTTCTGAATGATGTCGGTGTGCGAATTGCAATGATCGGAATCGTTGGATTCTATTTTCTCAAGATCATCACGCTCGACCAATTCATGGCCGCATATATCGGCATCTTCGGAGTTCAACTGATCTTATTGCTGGTCTATATTTTCTATTTCGATAAACCAAGTTTCAAAATCGACTGGCCTTCATTCAGGGAAAAGAAAATGTTCGAACTGATCAAGTACGGACTCTTATTGTGGTTTGCCGGCGTTGCATCAATTGGCATTAAAAATTTGGATGTAATCATGCTCCCAAAATATTTGCCACTGGACATGGTTGGTATCTATGCTATCGCAGCTTTTATCCCAACCGTGATTGAAGCACCGATCAACGCCTTAGACCGCATAGCAGCACCAAAAATTTCATTTGCATGGAATGCCAATGATAAATCGCAGATCCAGGAAATTTATCATAAGTCATCACTATATCTGTTTTTGTTCGGTGGATTTTTCCTTATCAATATATTGACGAATGTCCATACAGTCTTGCAATTCCTGCCTGCGGGATTTCAAAGAGGAGAACCGGTCGTCATCATTTTTTCCATGGGAGCTCTGATCAACATGGCTACCGGTGTCAACGGTTCCATTTTGAATACATCTGCAAAATTCCGTTATGGTGCATTCTATTTAATTATGCTGGCTGTACTTCTCGTCGGATTTCAGTTGGTATTCATTCCTATCTTCGGAATAATAGGCGCTGCTTTAGCTACTACATCAGCACAAGTGATATATAATCTGCTCGTCTTTATCACAATTTATAAGTTCTTCGGATTACAACCTTTCAACAAGAAAAACTTATATGTAATAATCGTTCTTGCCATAACTTGTTTACTTGCCTTCTTGTTGCCGCATTTTTCAAATAAGTTTGTAGACATTGGTGTGCGAACAGCTATTGTCTCAGCATTTTATTTCTTTGCTATATACTATGTGAAAATTGTTCCGGAGTTTCATAAATATTTGCCTTGGAAAAAAAGTGAAGAGTGAAAAGTGAAAAGTGAAGAGTGAAAAGTGAAGAGTGAAGAAGCGGGAATCAGTTAGTGATTATGGATTTGGCTTTCGTGATTAGATTGCGGTCGTCTTCGTCGATGGGTTTCATATCTATCACTTTTTTAAACCAGACATTTGCCAATACATTGTCTCCTTTGTTATCTCTGTCCAGATAAGTTTGTGCAAGTTCATACTTGTGAAGAATGTCATTTGGTTCCAATAGA
>JAYUWA010000111.1:0-7056 GCA_043753795.1 Bacteroidota bacterium
AGTAATTTAACAATAAGCTTGTCTAATGTAGTAAAGGTTTCTAAAGCCGGTCTAACTATTGAGCTAGTCAATTTCCTGAAGGAGCATTTAAATTTTTCAAGTTCAGAGTTTATAATTAAAAGCAAAATTGGCGCAAATACATACGGGACAAATCGCTTTTTTAAATTAATAACTGAAACTGAGAGTGAATTATTAATACCTAAAGGTTATGTTGGTAAACTCATTCGCCATTGTACTGAAAACAACATTAATTTTAAATTTTCGGACAACAGAAAGAAACTTAAGGAAGTATATTTTAATTTCAATACCCAATTAAGAGACAATCAAATTCCAATTCTTACTGCAACAGAAAAGAAGGATATTGGAGTGATCGTTGCCCCACCCGGTTCAGGTAAAACGGTCGTTGCGCTAAAGATAATTAAGGAGAAGCAACAACCTGCACTTATCATTGTCCATAGAAAGCAATTACTTGAACAATGGATAGAAAGAATTGAGGCGTACCTTGGAATTCCTAAAAATGAAATCGGGAAAATAAGCGATGGGAAGTTAAAAGTTGGTGAAAGAATTACCATTGCAACTATTCAAAGTCTGACAAAACAAATTGAGTCGGAAAACGAAAATAAAATTATTTCCTCATTTGGAATAGTGATTGTCGATGAGTGTCATCACATTCCTGCAACATCTTTCAGAAATGTAATTTCAAAACTTGAATCGTTTTATACCTATGGGTTAACAGCTACTCCATTCAGGAAGTATAATGACGGGAAGTTAATATTCATTCATTTGGGAGAAATCATAGCAGAAATAAAACCAATAGAGAATCAGAAGAGTCCAAATATAATAGTTAGAAACACTTCACTTGAAGTACCATTCGATATTAAAACCGATAAGTTTGAAACCCTTTCTAAAATTTTAATACATGATTCTACACGGAACAAGCAAATATTAGAAGATGTTTTGAAGGAACTTAAGAACAGCAATAGGGTTGTAATTATTTCTGAAAGGAGGGAGCATATTGATTCACTTCATCAGTTTTTTAAACAAAAATTTGAAGTCATATCGTTGAGTGGAGAAGATTCTAATAGTAATAAAAATGAAAAATGGAAGCAAATAAAGACGGGTAACTATCAGGTATTGATTACTACCGGGCAGTTTTTTGGAGAAGGAACAGATATTCAAAATGTAAATTGTCTTTTTCTGGTTTATCCCTTTTCCTTTGAAGGAAAATTAATACAATACATCGGTAGGGTTCAACGATCGGAAGTTGTCCCTACTATTTATGATTATAGAGATTATAAAATCGAATATCTGAACAAGTTATTTCTAAAACGAAATGCATATTATCGAAAAATCGAGAGGCATACAACATTATTCGATGAACCGTTTGATCTTCCAATACAAGCCAGGAAAACAATTGTTATTGAAAAGGAAATTATGGTTCCAATAGAAAATCTTGAATTTGGATACGGAACAATTTCGTTTAAATGGCATTCTGTTGAAATTAAATCTGATTTGACTTTTGAAATGGAACATTTGGGTATAAGGCCAGAGTTTGAAGTTTTGAAGTCGTATTTTTCGAAGGCGCTTGGTTTTAAAAAAATCAAGGCAAATATTTTTGTTGAATATGAGGAAGACAAATTAATTGCGCAATTGGCCACGTCATCAGACATTGAAAGAATAAACAATGAAATTATTGAAGGTGTTAAGTTTTCTTTTTTTAAGAAGAACATACTTAATAAAATTCCGGGAAATGAAGAAAACCTATTGACTATTGAACAATTGCAAAACAGTGGCGTGCCAGGATTATATAATTCAGGAGAAGAGTTATTGAATGAATTGCTACAGAATGAGAAGTATAAGCACCATAGACAGCTTCAGTATTTGGCAGAACACCATGAAAGACGAATTTTAAAGATTCGATTTGTGTTAAGTCCATTTTCATTTGTATTTCTTCTTGCGGGGAATGAAAATTATCATTTAATATTAGAAACATTGGACACGGAAGAGGCTACTTATATCTGGAGCATTGCCAAAAATAATTCCTTAATTAAAGACAAATTGCGTGAGATCGATAAACAACTAGAAATTATAAGAAATAACGGTCGGCAAGTGTTTCTAGAAACACATCCTGAGAATTTTTCTAAAGTTTTGCATGATTATTCGGATGGAAGAAAGGGTTTTATTCTTTGGAAAGGTGTTTTGGAGGAACGCATAACATAGTGTAGGGTTTTACTAAATCATTAATTTCCAACATTTGACAGTAAATTCACTTTATTGTCTTTTGTTGGAAATCAAACAATAGACATAATTATAGATTTAGTGTCTTTTGTTTGTTATTTATCCATATATTTGCATAAAAAGGGAACTTAGGAGCAATGGCAAAAGACTTCTTAATAGAGCAGCTAAAAAAGGATTTCAAAGGAAGGGAGACATTTTCCAGAGAAGAACTCTATGACTTTTACCGGCAATATGAACCTGATTTAAAAGAGACAACTTTCAGATGGAGAATTTTTGATCTCAAAAACAAGAAGCTAATTAATACAATTTCTCGGAAACTCTTCACACTTTCTTACAAGCCGGTTTTTAGACCAACTATAGAAGACACAGAGAGAAAAATATTTTCAAAAATTGATAATCAGTTTCCGGCACTTAAATTCTGCATTTGGTCAACCATAATTGTCCACGAGTTCATGTTACACATTCCCGGAAAATATATTTCGATTTTAGAAGTTGAAAAAGATGCAATAGAACCCGTATATAGATTTCTTAAAGACCAAGATTTTCGAAATGTTTTTATTGAACCGAAGGAAAAGGAAATTGAACGCTACATTTTTGAAACTGAAACAGCAATTGTATTACAGCCATTAATTTCAAAATCACCAATTCAGAAAATAGATACTGTTGCGACAACAACTCTGGAAAAATTAATAGTCGATTTGTATTGCGACAAAAATCTTTTCGCAGCTTTTCAAGGAAGCGAATATGTTCACATAATTAACAATGCTTTCAAGAGATACTCGATTGACTTCACCAAACTTTTTCAATATGCAAAAAGAAGAACCAAAGAAACTGAGCTTCTGGAATTCTTTTCAAGTAAAACTGATATTCCAAAAAGCATATTGAATGATTGACATTAAATCACTTTCAGCAGAATGGATCGCTGAGAAAAGAAGTAAATACAGCAAAGACCCCAACTTGATGGAAAGCATGATTTATGCTTTGTATCTATTGGAGCAGTTACAATTAACGGGATTAGATTTTATTTTCAAGGGTGGGACAAGTTTGATTCTACTAATGGAAGAACCTAAAAGATTTTCTGTTGACATAGATATTGTGATTAGTCCAATGATTCAGAAAGAAGAGCTAGAAAAATATCTTTCTAAAATTATTGAGACAAGCGTCTTCACTAAAATTGAATTGGATGAAAAGAGAAGCTATAATGGCAATATTCCTAAGGCCCATTACAAGTTTATCTTTGATTCAAACTTCACAAATAGAAATAAAGAAGGAAATGTAATATCCAATCCTGAAAGAGAGATTCTTCTTGATATTCTTTTTGCAGACAATCCATATCCAACAATTATTGAAAGATCATTAGAGACTGAATGGCTATTACAAACAGATAAACCGGTAGTTATTAGAACCCCTGACATCAATTCAATTACTGGCGACAAGCTTACTGCATTTGCACCAAATACAACTGGTGTTCCTTACAACATGGACAAAGAGAAGGAAATAATGAAGCAACTGTTTGATGTTGGATGCTTGTTTCACTTGCTAACCGATTTACAAGAGTTGAAAAAGTCATTTAATGAATCAGCCAAGTTAGAAATCACTTACCGTCCGGAAAGGAAAATTAAGTCAGTTGAAGATGTTCTAAGAGATACTATTAATACTGCTTTATTAATTGCAAGAAAGGATATTTTAAAAACCGACGATGAAAAAGCAAAGTATGGAGAGATAAAAACAGGCATAGATCAATTCAGACACTTTGTTTTTCTAGGACAGTTTGGAATTTTAGAGGCGCAAGTAGCCAGCGCAAAAGCTGCATACTTAGCTGCAATTATTTTAACAGACCACAAGGAAGAATTACAGAAATTCAGCAAAGATATTCCACTAACAGAATACATTATTACAAACCCGGAATATAATTACTTGAACAAGAGATTAAAATTTGTAGCAGAAGGGGAAGCACTTTTTTATTGGTATCACACAATCAATTTGCTTTATCCAACAAATGAAATTCTGACAAATGAATATTAGTTTTTATTTCCTTTCACCTCCTTTCATTTTTTGTTTCTGAAAATAAATTTCATACTTTTATTCTTTCATTCAGCTTCAAATAATTTCATTTTCTAATTATATAATAAAAATTTATTCGAATATCAACATTGTATCACCACCTAATATTTTTTCTTGTAAATATTTTACAAATAATTACTTACTTCCCCCATGGTAATCCCACTCTCGGATCAAAAAAGTTTTACCGGCGCTGGTGCCGGAGATGTCGTATGCGAATCTCAACATTCAGGAGGGCGCGACAGCTAGTGGTGTTTTTGCGGCGATGGTGATGGGGGAGTTTGTTGGGGATGTGGACCAGGTGCGGCGGGATTTGAGGGAGTATTGCGGGATGGATACATTGGCCATGGTGGAAATATTGAAGAAATTGCAAATGGCGTGAGAGGATAAAAATTAAAATTATTGTTTTATATTTCTCTATAATACAAATGGCTTCACAAGGTGGTGGTGAATATCGCCCCTTCAGGGCTAACAAAAATGCATCTCTTTCCCATAGGGCTTTGCCCTATGCAGGCGTATAATCGCCCCTTCAGGGCTCGAAGAAACAAACACACAGCGCTGAAGGCGCGATATCCACCAGCGACGGGCAACGCCCATCGAAAATGACGGCGCGATATTCGCCAGCGACGGGCAACGCCCATCGAAAATGACGAGCAATATCACCAACGGCATACACCATCGAAAATGACGTGCAATATCATCAACGACATACGCCATCGGAAATGACGGGCAGTATCACCAACGACATACACCATCGAAAATGATGTACATTATCACCAACGACATACGCCCATCGAAAATGACGGGCAATATCACCAACGGCATACACCATCGGAAATGACGTGCAATATCACCAACGGCATACACCATCGAAAATGATGTACATTATCACCAACGGCATACACCATCGAAAAGGATATACATTATCACCAACAACATACGCCCATCGGAAATGACGAGCAATATCATCATTGTCGTCAAAATCATTGAAATGGAGCTGCATTGAATTTCAACGTCTCATTTTTGTGAGCGAATAATTTATCGCAACGGGATTAAAATTTTTCGGATAAAAGTGAAGCAGGGATTTGGAATGCAATTGATCAAAAACAATTTTTTCGGGAAAATCAGTTATGAGTTGCCGATAATTATGTGCTCCACCACAATTTTCCGGAGGACAATTCATTTCACCCTCGATGCAGACCGGCGAAATCAATGCATCCGTTTCTTCTTTTTCAACGAGTTCAATAATGTGTTCCCAGTAGTCGCCAAAATCATAGATGTATTCCATCTTCATTTGCAGAGTGTTGAAAAATTCTTCCAGTGGAATGATGGTACTGTTGGCAATATCATCGCGTTCCAGCAGCATGGGGTCACCTATCACATTTTTTTCTCCATATTCGAATTGGTGGAGATGATAATTTTCCCAACCCATGACTTGCTGTATAACCAAATGAAAGTCTTCGAAGGAAATATATCCATTGACCTTGAATGTACGCCAAATTTCAGGAAGATGTTTTAAATGAATTCGAAAAGTTAATACCGTTGCTTGTGGAAATTCGTATTTTCCGGAAAGTTTCAGATCTGTTCTTATCTGAAGCAATTTACTGAAAGCAGTTGTATAATTTTTTCCTTCGCTAAAGCAATGATAGATTAAATCATTTTCTGCATCTTCCGGATTTTCATCAATAAGCATTCCGTCTGATGCCATCCAGTTGAGATTTAATTTTAAGTCTCTCATATATGACAATAAAGAAGGACTATTCGTTTTTCGAAAAGATACATTCTGAAAATCACTCCATAGATAATCGATATATTTTTGAGGAAACTGAAACTGATCTAGTATTTCACAAAATCGCAATTCAAAATTCGGAAAATTATTTTTCAATGATTTGCCTTTAACTAAAATCACCAAATGAGTTTGCGCATGCATAAACATAGTGTACAAAGCTCCGCGTTTACTCCCCGGTATAATATCAATGTACCATTCATTAAAAATGTCCGGTTGTAAGTCCGGCTGATCACTTTCCGGTTTGATATCAAATAATTTCAAGGCTTTCGCTGTGGCACGAATGATAAGCATGAGCGAATTTAGTCAAATTTTACCAAGCATAAGGCCTGATGATCTTTTTCCAATGAACTAATTTTCAATTTGAATAAAATTATGATAATTTATTGAAAGGTAATATATATTTGTAAACATGAAAATCACCACCCAAGACTACGCCCAAATCCACTCAGTCAATCAAATAAGTGAGAAGTTAGATAAAATAGATGAGAAATATATACTTCAAGAGGGAGATTTAATTGTTCACCACCAACCATTTTTTATGTCTTTGATAATTGGTTACAATGTTGATTTTAAACCAACAGAGTTGGAGGAGATCATGAAATTAATTCTGATGATATGGGAATACTTTAAAGCAGAAAATAAATTTTCTTATAAGAAGGTTACGGAAAGTCAATTTCAGAAAATGCAGAAGAGGAATATTAACTTACTTTCTTATATTGAAGGGGAAAATGGAACAAGAGAGAAAGAGCTTGTTATAGGATCTGATTTAGGCCAATTAAAATCAAAGGCGCTATTTACCGGAATTCTTTTTCGTATTAATGCAAAAACTGGTTTTAACTCAGTAAGCCAAATTTACAAAGGAATGATTTTGATCGGAATGAAATCACTAATTGAGTGCATGGAAGAAAATAAAATCTAAGTATGGGAAAAGCCGATAACATCCGTCGTGCTAAAAAATTAAAAGAAGC
>JAYUWA010000112.1:0-7051 GCA_043753795.1 Bacteroidota bacterium
CGTGGTCAACCGGACAAACTACTCAAACCATTTCAACAAGTACAAGCGGAAATTACTATGTGACGATCGTAGATCCGAATGGATGTGCTGCTACAAAACTTAATATCGTAAATGTTGATCCACTACCGGTCGCTGCATTTGCTGTAAGTCCGACTTGTCTTGGTAATTCAACTGCCTTTACAAATACCAGTACAATTGCAAGTGGCACTATAGCCAATTCATTATGGTCATTCGGAGATTCATTTTCTTCCAGCACATTCAGTCCCGCTCACTCCTATTCAGGCACCGGATCATATACTGCAACTCTTACTGTTACTTCATCTGCCGGTTGTACTTCTACAACTACACAAAATGTTGAAATTAATCCTGTCCCAACAGCCGATTTCTCGACAACATCTGTTTGTCTTGGTTCTTCAAATCAGTTTACAAATAACTCATCTGTCAGTTCAGGATTTATCTCTGAATGGATATGGGATTTCGGTGATGGAACTGCCGGAACATCAGCTTCTACAAATCATGCCTATTCAACAGCAGGAAACTATACAGCTACTTTAATTGCTGTTACGAATAATAATTGTTCAGATACAATTTCTCATCCTGTTATTGTGAATGGATTGCCGGTTGCAGGCTTTACGGCTGCAAATGCCTGTGCAGAAACGCTGATCAATTTTACAAATACTTCCAGCTCAGCATTTGGTTCTATATCTTCTTATGCATGGAACTTTAATAACGGAAATACTTCTGCATTGACAGATCCTGCGATTCAATTTACGAATCCGGGAACATATAACATTTCATTGATCGCAACTACAGCCTTGGGTTGTGTTGACACTTCTAAAATGGCAATTACAATCTATCCGGTTCCAGTTGCTTCAATCAATGTTACATCTGCTTGTACGAATTCAAATGTTGGTCTGATAAATAATTCTACGATTTCTTCAGGTACAATTCAAAACCATTACTGGACATTCGGAGATAATACGACTTCTAATGATATCACACCTGTTCACACTTATGCATCTGCCGGTAGTTATTCTGTAAGTCTTGTTGTAACTTCAGATCATGGATGTCGTGATACAATTTCATCTACTATTAATTCACATCCCTTGCCTGTTGTCAATCTTGTAACAGAGAGTGTATGTCTTGGTGTTGATGTGGATTTCTTAAATTCATCGACTTCTGCATCAGGCGGAATCACAACTTGGGCATGGAACTTTGGTGATGGAACTACTTCTACTTCATTCCAGCCGTCACATAATTATTCTGCTCCCGGAAATTATTCCGTACAACTTTCAGCTACATCAAACTACGGATGTACTGCTTCTGCAACTTCTTCATTAAACATATATCCAAATCCGGTCGCTTCGTTCGCTGTATCGAATGTCTGCTTAGGTGGAGCTAACCAATTGGTCAACCTTTCATCGGTTGATGGTGGTATCAGCTTTACGAGCACATGGACATTTGATGATGGAACGTACGATCAAACAACAAATCCTTCCCATACATTTGCCGCTGCCGGTGCCTACAACGTAGCACTTGCTGTGACCACTCCAAATGGTTGTACAGCTCAGGTTACCCACAACCTGAGCGTGTATAATCCACCGGTTGCAAGATTCCTTGGAACCGATGTATGTGAAGGTGTCTCATCACAATTCTTAGATCAATCGTATTCACAAGACGGAAATATTGTTGGCTGGTTATGGAACTTCGGTGATAATGGCGCTTCAATAGAAGGAAATCCTGCACACTTGTACAGTATTCCAAATATCTATAACGCATCATTGACTGTTACTTCTGTCTATGGATGTTTTGATTCTTATAATGATTCTGTTGAGATCTATGCACGTCCTCTAACTGCAATCAATGCTACATCTGCTTGTCAAAATACACCGGTGCAGTTTGCAAATATGTCGAACAGTTCGGGTCAGGTAAATTATAACTGGGATCTTGGAAACGGTTTCTCTACAACTGATTCAGCATTCAGCTATACTTTCTCTGCTGCAGGATTCTATGATGTGACTCTTGTCGCAATTGATTCGAATAACTGTTCAACAACTGAACTTGCAAGAGTTGAAGTCTATCCTTTACCGGTACCGAATTTTGCTGCTACTGAAGCATGTTTTAATTCACCTACTCAGTTCACAAATCAATCGCATGTAAGTTCAGGAAGTACTATCGCTGCATATATCTGGGATTTTGGTGATCAGACAACTACTAATCAAACAAATCCAAATCATACTTATGCGCAAGTCGGAACTTACAATATCGCATTAACCGCAGTTTCAAATTATGGTTGTCGTGATATAACTATTGTTCAGGCACGCGTAAATCCGAATCCGGTTGCAATCTTTGCTTCAGGTGGTTCCGGTTGCGGACCGATCACTTCTACTTTCACTGAAGGAGCTTCTATCAGCGTAGGAACAATTACCGGTTGGTTATGGACATTCAGTGATGGAAATATTTCTACTGATCGTCATCCGACACATGTCTTTACAAATCCGGGTAACTATGATGTCAACCTGACTGTCGTTTCTGATCGTGGATGTTATGCGTCTTATACCGGTTCGAATGTGATCCAGGTTTACCCATCGCCTACTGCAGATTTCACTGCAAGTACTTATATCACTGATATCATGAATCCGACGATCGATTTCCAGAATCTTTCTACAAACTATTCTGCATATCAGTGGGTGTTCGGTGACGGTGCATCAACTACAACAGTTCTTAATCCGACTCATACATTCAGTGATACAGGTTCATTCTCTGCATTGCTGATCACTACGAACAATTATGGTTGTCGTGATACGATCTTCAAATCAATTGAGATCAGACCTAAATCAACATTGTTTGTTCCAAATTGTTTTACACCGAATGGTGACGGAAAAAATGAGGTTTTCAAACCTTATCATACCAATATGGATCACTTACAAGTTTGGGTGTTCGACCGTTGGGGAGTATTGCTTAAAACATGGGATACACTTGACGGCTCATGGGATGGTTACTATGATGGTAAAAAGTGTCAACAAGATACATATGTATATAAAATTATTGGTGAGGGTATTGACGGACAACAATCCGAATGGGTTGGTCACGTGAGTATTGTTTACTAAAAATAGTGCGTTTGGTTTTTCATGGTGTGTTTCTGAACTCCCGGAGTGCGTCCGGGAGTTCTTCTTTTATAGACATTCCCGTAAATTCTTATCTGAACTTCCAGCCCGGAGGATACACCGAACGAACATTAGGACGAGTTCTCACCAAAGATCGCAAGTATGCGAACTTATGCGGCGTCCCAAATACTGCACGCAATTTTTTGAAATCTTCAAAGATCATAACCTGACGGTCATCTTTCGGATGAAAGCCAAATGAATAATTATCGTAGTTGTTCATATTTGTTTTATTGATGAATCAAAAATACGATAGTGATGAAGGGAGTTCAATTATTATTGGTGGATGGGGGTTTGGGGAGGGTGAATTAAACTGCTGAAATAATAATTACAAATGTCGGGGTACAAACTAAATTTGAATTTGATCCTAAATATTTAAGTCAAAGTATTCTATTAAATTACTCTTCATAAATCTTTCTTGCAAGGATTTTACATAATTGAAATCCCAAATACAAACCAACACCTAGCCAAAAAATATAGTCAATTAAATTTTGAGGAATATAACTTTGTAAAAAATCCTTGTTTACCGGTTCTAAAATAATACTTACGATAAAGAACAAGGTTACTGCTAATTCACAGTTTTTAAAAAGTTGAATTTTGTTTTTTAGAATTCCTTCTTCACCATTGGATTTTTTTTCATTACTTAAAATGATCTCAAATTTTTTAACTTTCTTACTTAAAATATATAATGCAACTATGCTGATTATATAAATTAATAGTGCCAGAGTCCCTAAAAATATTATAAAATCAAGTGTTGGTCGGAAGAAGTCTTTAAAATATCGTAATGCACCTATGCAAATTAATAATACCCAAAGTGATAAATTACAAATCTTGTTCCAGGTATTAAGTATTTTCATATGATAGAAACTAAAAATTGGCTTTAAAAAGTTTAAGAAATTTTTTCCAAATATAACAACATCAAGATCATATCACAAAATAATAGAACTGTGAGTTTGAGTTTGAGGATGAGTGTGGAGTGTGATGAACTAACGAAGAGCTTTCTTTTGTTAGACGTTGCCCACTTTTTTGTGAATTTTTTTTTCAACAAAAACGCCACAGGGGAAGCTGTGGCGCTTGAATTGACTATTCACCTAAACAATACCTAATATTTCTTTTTCAAAGCAGGAAAAAAGTAACGGTCGGTTAAAATACCGGTTTGGAAACACGAGATCCGGTAACGGCCGTTACTTGAATTTCAATCGCGCCGGCTGTTATTGGGGGAATGCCGACTGAGAAAACCTGCAACTATTTTTAATGGCAGTTTCATTATTATTACTCCTGCTGTTACTGAAGAACGATTTAACGACGCTAAACTATCGGGATTTTTAGTTCAAAAACGGGCATTTTTGTCAACTGTCGAAAAACTAAGGTGAATGAATCGATATCGTAGGCGAAAATTTCAGGATTACCTGAAGCAATTTAAAATTGATAAATCAACCTTTACTGATTACCAGCTTATTAAGGATAGTTAACAGATTTTTATTCTAACCTCTTTCTCTTAGCTTCACTTTCCATTACAACCAAAAAATATGAGAAAAACATTGCTTCTTTGCATCGCAGTCTTCATCGCCGGATCTGCTCATTCGCAATTCAAATATCCCGCTACTGCTAAACAGGATCAAAAAGATACTTACTTCGGAACTGAAGTCAGCGACCCTTATCGCTGGCTGGAAGATGACCGCTCTGCTGAAACAGAACAATGGGTCAAAGAACAAAATGTAGTTACCGAAAATTATCTCAAAACAATTCCTTTCAGGGACAATTTAAAAAAACGACTTACACAGCTTTGGAATTTCCCGAAATCTGCCTCGCCTTTTAAAGCCGGGAAAAACTATTTCGTCTATACAAACAACGGTCTGCAAAATCAATTTGTATTGAATATTCTCAGAGGTTCCATCTCTGCAAAGCCTGAAGTTTTTCTAGACCCGAATACAATGTCGGCCGACGGTACAACAAATATCGGAACAATTTCCGTTTCCAACGACGGAAAATATATGGCTTATGCATTCTCGAAAGCCGGTAGCGACTGGCAGGAGATCAACATAAAAAATACTATGGATGGCGGTACCTTAACAGACAAAGTTGAATGGGTAAAATTTTCCGGAATCGCATGGAGAGCCGGTGGATTTTTCTATTCGCGATACGACAAACCTGATGAGAAAAATGTACTCAAAGGACAAAATCAATTTCAGAAGATCTATTTTCATACTGCAGGAACCCCGCAAAGCGCAGATCAATTGATCTATGAAGACAAAGCACACCCGCAAAGGAATTTCGGTGCAGGAACAACTGATGATGAAAAATGGTTGGTCATCTCCGGTTCAGAAGGTACCAGCGGTAATAACGTTATCGTTAAAAACATGGAAACACCGGAAACCAAATTCGTAACTCTGGTTTCTGATTTTACTTCAGATAATAGTGTAGTAGATAATGAAGGTAGTAATTTCATGATCCTTACAAATAATAATGCACCACATTACAAACTTATTTCTATCGATGCTAATAATCCGACTGCCCCACCGGTTGAGATCATTCCTGAATCTAAAGATGTTCTTATCTCGGTTAGCGCAGGGAAAAACTTCCTTATCGCCGAATATATGCACAATGCAACAGGTCTTTTAAAAGTGTTTTCAAGAAAAGGTGAATTCCTTTATGATATTCCGCTTGCTTCAATCGGTGCAGTCGATCAGATCACTTCAAGTAAGAAAGATGAAAAACTTTTCTATTCACTTGATTCCTATACTGCCCCATCTACTATCTATCAATTTGATCTTGACACAAAAGTACAAACCGTTTTTTTTAAACCTAAAATGGATCTAAATGCTGATGATTATGAAACAAAGCAGGTATTTTATCCAAGTAAAGATGGCACTTCAATTTCAATGTTCATCTTTCACAAAAAAGGAATTGTATTAAATGGAAATAATCCGACGATGATCTTCGGCTATGGCGGATTTAATATTCCGATGACTCCGCAATTCAAGATCGAAAGAATGTTGTTTCTTGAAAATGGCGGCATCTATGCCATTGCAAACCTACGTGGTGGTGGAGAATACGGTGAAGAATGGCATGAAGCCGGAACAAAATTGAAAAAGCAAAATACATTCGACGATTGTATTGCTGCAGCAGAATATCTGATCAAAGAAAAATATACCAATCCTTCCAAACTTGCACTCAGCGGAAGATCAAATGGCGGATTACTTGTTGGTGCAGTCATGACTCAACGTCCCGACCTTTTCAAAGTTGCAATTCCAACTGTTGGAGTGTTAGACATGCTCCGCTATCACAAATTTACAATTGGCTGGGCATGGAAAAGTGATTACGGTTCCAGCGAAGATGAACCAAATTTCAAAAACCTCCTTGCATATTCTCCACTTCATAACATAAAAGAAAGAACAAATTATCCTGCAACACTTGTGATCACTGGTGATCATGACGATAGAGTTGTTCCTGCACATTCATTCAAATTCATCGCTACCCTTCAGGAAAAATACAAAGGCGATAATCCGGTAATGGTAAGAATTGATGTCAACTCCGGACATGCTTCTACCACTGCATTAGGCTCCAGCAAACCGGTAAGCAAACAGATCGATGAGCAGTCGGATATATTTAGTTTTTTGATGTATAATTTGGGGATGACTGTTAGGTAAGGCGAGTGCTCGGATAATTTTAAGATAAGGTTAAAGGTCAAGGGTCAAAGGTCATGCAGCTTACAAGCAAGCAGCATGACTTTTGACTTTTGACCATATTTTCTAACTTCGGCACTCACAAAAAACCATTACCCTCGCCACCGGTTTGACCTGTGACCCACTGCTGTCCGATATAAATATTTTCATTTGCAAGTAATTTCCCAAATTCAAGCCGATACTTTCAATTTTTCTTTTTTT
>JAYUWA010000113.1:0-2269 GCA_043753795.1 Bacteroidota bacterium
GAAGCGTTCGACGGCCCTGATGAAATTGCCTGCGCGGAAGAGTCTATCACCGAGTTCCGTCAATTCCTTGGCGCGAGTCGTGTCGTGGTTCCGAGGTGCGGGGATCGGATTCATACCCGCGCGAGGGATCGTCGGATTATCGCTGATACTGGTCGCTTCGCTTGCGGACCCGGTCCAGGCTCAATCGTCGCAATCGCATGGCCACGGCCACGACCATAGCGGCGCTGGGGTGCATCATCACCTTGATCCAGGGATCAACAAGCCGCACGTTCCGCCGGTCTCCGTGAATCCCGGATCGGGCTCCGGTCCATTCCATTGCGACCGCCCGCAGCCGATCTTCGTGGGCTGGATTCCGGTGACTCCGTATCCATACGGATATGGATATGGATACGGATATGGATATGGATATGGCTATGGTTATGGTTATGGCTACGGTTATTATGATGAAGATGCAAAGAAGAAGCCTTTGACTGGTTGGCAACGCTTCAAAAATAATTTCTTCACAAGTCAAAATTGATTGATGGAAGTTAAACAAACACCGATTGCCGGAGTATTACTCATCGAGCCCAGAGTATTTTCGGACTCCCGAGGAACTTTTTTTGAATCATTCAATGAAAAAAGTTTGAAGGAAGCCGGAATAGCATTAGATTTTGTTCAGGACAATCAATCGAAAAGTAAAAAGGGCGTAATTCGCGGATTACATTTTCAACGGCCACCGTATGAGCAGGGAAAACTTGTTAGGGTGATAAAGGGAAGTGTGATTGATGTGGCCTTAGATCTTCGGAAAGACTCTCCTACTTTTGGACGACATTACGATATTGAGTTGAATGACAGAAATAATCTCCTGCTATGGATTCCGCCCGGGTTTGCACATGGTTTTTCAGTGCTGGAGGAAAACACCGTTTTTTTATACAAAGTCACAAATTATTATCATTCGGCTTCAGAAAGCGGAATAATCTATAACGACATTGATCTGAATATTAATTGGGGAATAAAAGATGGTATAGTTTCAGAGAAGGACAAAGTTCTTCCTTCTTACAAGGATTATTGCCTGAGTTTATAAACCTTTGACTAAAAGAGGTAGTTAAACTACCTAAGAAAATTATGATTGACAAAAGTCCAGACTATTATTTTATAGTGTACGTGCTGTATTTCATTGTCTCAGGGATCTTTTCATTTCTGATCAATAATCTATTTCTGAAATTTGTGAAAACACTTGGTATCAGAAATCAGGACGATACGGTGATCAGATGGGGATCACAATCAAAACCTGCTGTTGGCGGATTTTCATTCTATATCATCTTTCTTTTATCGATCATCATCTACCCTATTTTCTTTGATAGTAGTCAGGTATTTCTGAACAAGCAGTTCATTGGAATTCTTCTAGCAGGTATGTTAGGATTTTTATTGGGATTGGCCGATGACGCTTATAATACAAGACCATTACTTAAACTATTCACGCAAATTACGTGTGCAATCATCTTACTGGTTACCGGAACTGAGATCACATTGAGTTATGTGGAGATCATCAACTACATTATAACGATTGTTTGGGTTGTTGGAATCATGAATAGTCTTAATATGCTCGACAACATGGATGCAATTTCAACTACTGTTTCAATAAGTATTATACTTTCTGCACTTACGGTGATGTTGTTTCATCAGGAATACAATAGCGTGTACTTTATCATCATGCTTGGTGTGATGGCTTCACTGGCCGGCTTTTTATTCTTCAACTGGCATCCGTCCAAAATGTACATGGGCGATACCGGAAGTCAGTTCTTAGGAATTTTCCTGGCTGCAATGGGAATTCGATACTTATGGAATGCAGAACCGCCATCAGGAGATTTGATAAGCGCAAGGAATCTTTTCCTGCCTTTAATTGTGTTCCTGATGCCAATCATCGATACAACAACAGTTGTGATCAACAGGATGTCGAAAGGAAAAAGTCCATTTATCGGCGGAAAGGATCACACTACACATGCCTTAGCCTATCTGGGATTAAGTGATCGTCAGGTTGCTCTCGTATTCTGGGCAGTGACGTTGATGAGTTTGTTGTTAGTGATCATAATGGAAAAGTATCTCAAACAATGGACTCACATTTACTCGATTATTTTCAGTGCCTATATTCTGACGATGTTCTCGATTTTCTTTTACGCTGCGAGGTCGGTGAAGGATAAGTAGGAATTCATTCAAGGTTCAAAGTTCAAAGTTCAAAGTTGGTTTCGTAGGCGACTACGAAGACAACTTTGAACTTTGAACTTTGAAC
>JAYUWA010000114.1:0-7038 GCA_043753795.1 Bacteroidota bacterium
GCTGCGGATCTTCTCCGGCTTTCATGCTTCTTTTTTGCTTAAAATACCCGATAAGAAAAATGATTGAAGTTGCTATAGCGACAAATAGAAAAATATATTCAACTTCATTCACAAGCAGAGGAAACTTTCTTCCAAGAAGGAATCCAATAGGAATTAAGGACCATACCCAGATCACTCCGCCTAACACATTGTAAAATGTAAACTTTAAAAAGCTTATTTCAGATGCACCCGCCATAATAGGGGCAAAGGTTCTTACTATCGGTAAAAACCTTCCCATGATCAATGCTGCACCTCCATACTTTTGAAAATAGCTTCTTGTGATATCAAGATGTTTCTTTTTAAAAAATAGTGAATCCTCTTTGGCAAATAATTTTTTGCCAAAATATTTACCTGTTGCATACCCGGTCATGTTTCCAAGTATAGCGACGAGTGAGACACTTGTAAGTAGTAGATAAATATTTACATCAAAAGAATCTGTGCTGCATAATAATCCGGCCGTTATCAATAATGCATCACCCGGAAAAATAAATCCGAAAAACAAACCTGTTTCAGCAAAGATGATCAATAATAGAAGAGTTAATCCTCCGTAAGCAATCAGTTTTTCCGAATCAAGAAGTATTTCAAAAAAATCACTTATGTTTTCCATTTTTTAATTGAGTTGTTTTGCAGGGAGATTACTTTTGCTTATCACATTTTGATTTATTCTTATGATACATGTTTCTTTTTTAAAATTAATGATGCACAAATACTTGTGAGAAGTATGCCAAGTACTGTAAGTAGAGCGTATTCGATTGGTATTTTGTAAATATCAGAAAGCACCATCTTTAAACCGATGAATATTAGTACAAAAGATAATCCGATGTGAAGAAAACGGAATAGGTTTAACATGCCTGCAAGCGCAAAATACAGAGAACGTAATCCAAGAATGGCGAATGCATTAGAAGTGAAAACAATAAATGTGTCAGTAGTAATCGCTAGAATCGCCGGTATTGAATCTACTGCAAAAATCAGATCCGTTATTTCTACAAAGACTAAAACAATGAACAATGGAGTTGCAGCCCATGCTCCATTTTTAAGTTTTATAAAAAAACTGTCTCCATGATACTCGTTGGTTACAGGTATCATTTTCTTAACTAGCCGTATAAGTGGATTTTTCTCCGGTTCGATTTTTTTATCCTTTTGAAAAAGCATTTTGACTCCGGAAACAATAATGATAGCGCCAAAAACATAAATGATCCAATGAAATTTGCTGATAAGGGCTACTCCGGCGAAAATGAAAATTACTCTCATAACCAAAGCTCCCAGGATGCCCCAAAATAATACCTTGTGTTGGTATTGCTGAGGTACATGGAAATACGAAAAAACCAATATGAATATAAATAAATTATCTATACTCAATGAGAGTTCTATAACATAACCCGTTATAAATTCAATTGCTTTTTCCGAGCCTTTCCAGTAATATACAATTGCTGCAAATATCATTGCAAGCGCAATCCAGACCAGTGTCCATCCAAGAGATTCTTTGAATGAAACAGTATGGGATTTTCGATGGAAAATTCCTAAATCAATTGCAAGCATTAGTGCCAGGAAGGATACAAATCCGATCCAGAAGTAAGTTTCAGTTGTCATTTATTAGTTGTTGAAAATCGGTTTCTGATAAACTCAATTATAATTGGCAAAATGGAAATAATAATGATTGCAATTATTACAAGTGAAAAATTCTCCTTGATTATCGGAATATTTCCAAAAAAATACCCGGCAAAAGAACAAGTAAAAACCCAAACAATTCCACCTAGAACATTGTAGAGAATAAAGCGGGAATAGTTCATTCGTGTAATACCTGCTACAAACGGAGCAAAGGTTCTGACAATGGGAATAAAACGAGCGATTATAATGGTTTTACCACCATGCTTTTCATAAAATGCTTGTGCCTTGAGTAGATGTTTTTGGTTAATAAACCTGAAGTTCTTTTCAAAAACTTTTGATCCGAGAAATTTTCCTATGCTGTAGTTAACACTATCTCCTATAATCGCAGCTACACAAAGCAAAACGACCAAGAGCCAGATGTTCAAGGGGCCCAATGCCGCAATTGCACCTGCTGTAAAGAGAAGTGAATCTCCGGGCAGGAATGGGGCTACGACTAATCCTGTTTCGCAGAAAATAATTAGAAAGAGGATCAGATATGTCCAACTTTTGTAATCAGTCACCAGGACAAGTAAATGCTTGTCGAGATGTAAAAAAAAGTCTATGAATTTTTCTACTAGTTCCATATGCTTCTAAACTACTTCTTTTTAAGCTCATCTACGCCAATAAAGGGGATTGCGCCATTGCCGGTAACTTGAGGAAGAATTCCATTCCATTTATCGATCGCTTTAATATTTGCTTCTATTTTTCTCAGCTCAATAAGGTCGGGTGATATATTCATTTTCTGTAATCGTAATGCCTCAGCTTCTGCTGTTGCTGCTGCTATTGTCTGATCAGCTTCAATTTTTATCCTGTCAAGATCTCTTTTTGCTTTTAATGCATGTTGTTCCGCTGTTTGTTTGGCTTCAATTGCATCCATAAACACTTTGGAGAAACTGAAACTAACTATCGATACGGCATCTACAGCTATATTATATGCCATAAGTTTTTCACTAAGGGCTTCCTTCATCGCTACACCCACTGCCGGCCTCTTTGTTATTAGTTCTTCCGCAGAATATTTTGCAGACACTGCTTTGGTGACTTCCTGTATTGCAGGATCAATGATACGCTCTTTGAATTCGACCCCAATTGTTTGGTATACGATATTTGCTTTATCAGGAACAATATGATAATTGAGTGCAACCGATAATGTTACATCCTGTAAATCTGATGAGGCTGATGCGGCATCTGTCTGTGTCTTTTGTACCTTGACATCCATTATGATGACCTGCTGCATGATAGGCACCCTGAAATGTATTCCTTCATTCAAAACAGCTCCCTGAACAGCTCCGAAATTTAAAACAATTCCTCTCTGACCAGCTCCTATTTGGACCCAAGGCTTGAATAGCATTAATACTATCAGGAAAAGTCCGATTATAAAAATAGTCCTCCAGGGACCTTTCTTAAGGGCCCGTAGAATTGCATCTTCCGGATTGCTCATGTTATTTATGTTCATTGCGCTAGTATTTAATTGTGGATTTACTGATTTGCAGCAAAGATAGTAATAATATGTCCAAAGATAGTAATACTATCATAAAATATTTCCTTACTTTTGCGACGGTTAAAAATCAGAATAAGACCCTCGACCGCATGGAACTGTCATTAAATATAAAAATGAACGAAAAACTGTTTCTTCGAAACCCGGAAAAAACAGAGCTTGGGCGGGAAATCATTTTGAATAGTATTATTCTGATCCATAAGTCAGGGTTTGAATCGTTCACTTTTAAAAAACTTGCGGAGAAAATTGGAACAACAGAGGCGGGGATTTACCGTTATTTTGAGAACAAACATCGTTTGCTTATATACATAGTTTCATGGTATTGGAGTTGGCTGGAGTTTAAAGTTATGATTCATACCAATAATATAGAATCACCTGAAATTAAACTAAAAAAAATAATTCAGATACTTGCCACTGATGTTAAAGATGAATTGCAGACCAAGCATATTGATGAGCGGCTATTGCACCAGATTGTGAGAATGGAAGGATCAAAAGCATACCTCACAAGAAATGTAACTGATGACAATAAGCAGCAATTGTTTAAGCCTTACAAAGAGCTTTGTGGAACTGTAGCAGCAGCAATTCTGAAGTATAACCCGAAGTATAAATATCCACGGTCACTTGCAAGCAGCATCATTGAGATGGCACATTACCAGAACTTTTTTATGCGAAATCTTCCCATGCTTACTGATTTTGGAAATACAAAAGATGACAGAAAAGTGATTAAGTTTTTGGAAGATCTTGTTTTTGCTTCTATAAAATAGTGATCATGATTTGATTTTTCTATTTCTTTTGAACACTTTTTCAATTTCAACTGCCCAGAATACGATACTGGATACAAGTATAGTTATACTTAATTCATATATCGATAGCGGCTGTGTTTTAAAAATATCATTAAAAAAAGGTGTGTAAATAATCATTAGTTGCAAGGCAATCGTGATTAATAAAGCTCCCAGCATTGGTTTGTTAGAAAGCACTCCTATTTTAAAAACAGATTCTTTATCTGAACGTATAGCCATTACATGGCCCATCTGACTGAAGCAAAGAGTTGTAAACGCCATTGTTTGCCAATGTGAATTTTCATGATGTATTGACCAGGCTTGAATTCCTATGGTTGCCACACCCATTAGAAAGCCAACCCATAATATGTGTGTTGCCATACCTTCAGCAAAAATATTTAGTTTTGGTTTCCGTGGTGGTCGTTTCATAATATTCTTATCAGCAGGCTCGGAAGCAAGTGCTAAGCCAGGTAATCCATCTGTTACAAGATTAATCCAGAGTATATGAATGGCCAAGAGCGGAATAGGTAATCCAAAAAATGGAGCCAAGAATATTGCCCAAATTTCACTTGAATTCCCTGTGAGAATGTATTTTATAAATTTTAAAATATTGTCAAAAAT
This sequence comes from Bacteroidota bacterium, assembly GCA_043753795.1. Taxonomy (GTDB): domain Bacteria; phylum Bacteroidota; class Bacteroidia; order AKYH767-A; family 2013-40CM-41-45; genus JADKIH01. The sequence continues at coordinate 4,582 of JAYUWA010000114.1, forward strand.
TTTACGACCGTGTTTTACTGCCACTACGATAGTTGCAAAATTATCATCAAGCAAGATCATATGCGAAGCTTCTTTGGAAACTTCTGTTCCATTAATACCCATGGCAATACCTATATCGGCATTTTTAAGTGCCGGTGCATCATTTACTCCATCTCCGGTCATGGCAACAAAATGATGTTTGTTTTGCAGAGCATGGATGATCTTTAATTTTTGTTCTGGATTTACACGTGCATAAACCCTGACATTTTCAACAATGTCTTCAAATTGTTTTTCTGTTAATGCCGCAAGTTCAGACCCACTCAAAACCATATTATCGTTAGTAGTAATAATTCCTAATTGTTTTGCTATGGATTTAGCGGTAAGCTTATGGTCTCCTGTAATCATCACAGGAATTATACCTGCTTGCTTGCATTCTTCAACTGCTTGTTTGGCTTCTTCTCGTGGAGGGTCGATCATTCCTGCAAAACCAATGAATGTTAAAGAAGCTTCTATTTCTGTCGCATTTAATTTCTCAGGCAATGAGGGAAGAATTTTCATCGCATAGCCTAACACACGATATCCTTTCTCTGCCATCTGATTAGCTTTAGATTCGTAATCGGAGATTTTCGATTTTTGATCAGTGGTTAGTAAATGTAACAATACATCTACTGCACCTTTTGTTATTGCAATTATTCCGTTTGGAGTTTTATGTATTGTGGTCATACACTTTCTCCTGGAATCGAACGGTAATTCTGCTATTCGCGGAAACTTCCTTTCTAATTCGGTTCGTTCAATTTTATTTTCAGAGGCATATTGAACCAATGCAACTTCAGTTGAATCTCCGAGCCAATTTCCATCTTTACCTTTTGATACATCATTACTCAATGCAATTGCATGCAACAACACATTGCCTTCTCCAAAAACTATTTCGTGTGAATTAGAATCCGTTTCAAAAATTTCCTGGACGGTCATTTTATTAAGCGTTAGAGTCCCTGTTTTATCGGTGCAGATGTAAGTAACAGAACCAAGTGTTTCAACGGCAGGAAGTTTTCGGATGAGCGCATTGCTTTTAACCAGACGCTTAGCTCCAAACGCCAGAGCAATGGTTACTAATGCCGGCAATGCTTCCGGAATGGCAGCTACAGCAAGTGAAATAGATGTAAGTAAGATGCTCAAAATATTCTCACCTCGTAACCAGCCAGCTACAAATACTACTGTACAAATTATAAGTATTGCTATCGATAATTTTTTTCCGAAAACGGCTAATCTTTTTTGGAGTGGGGTTGAAGTTTCATCGGTTTGAATTAGTTTTGCAATATGACCTATTTCGGTATTCATACCGGTGGATGTAATATATGCAAGAGCACGACCGTTTGTAACAAAAGTGCCCTTATAGCCCATGTTTATTCTATCTCCAAGTGAGTACTCTCCTTGGCTTAGCTCGTCCGGATTTTTCTCCACATTTTGCGATTCACCTGTTAGTGCTGATTCATCAATTTTAACTTGATGTGTTTCGAAAAAACGAATATCAGCGGGAATAATATTTCCTGCCTCAAGCACGATAACATCACCGGGCACTAAGTCGCTTGCAGGTATTTCAACCGAACTCCCGTCACGTATTACTTTGGCATTACTTGCGGACATTTTTTTTAATGCGTCCATAGCTTTCTCAGCACGATATTCCTGTATTATACCAACAGCAGCATTTAAAATAATTATTACCAAAATGATTATTGTGTCGGTTATATCTCCTAAGATCCCTGATATTATTGCTGCACCAATAAGAATCAGAATCATAAAATCCGTTAGTTGATGAAGGACCATATGAAAAATGGTTTTCTTTCTTTTATCCTCAAGTTTATTTTTTCCATATTCAGCCAACCGTTGTTCAGCATCCGACGAATCAATGCCGGATGGAGAGGTGTTTAATTTCTCCATTATTTCGGAGAGCTTGAGTAAATGCCAATTCATATGTTGCTGGTATTATTTCTTGATAAATAAATAACTCATCAAACCAATATATAAGATGATAAGGATAAAGGTATCGGCACTCAGCAGCCAAATATGTTTCTTCTTCGGTTTGAAAAGCAATCCTAAGCAAACTACTGCTGTCATTACAATTATTATAAAAATTGATAATAGATGAGTGTCAGAAATGTTTCTGAATAATGAACCATTACTATAAAAAACATCATCTATTCCCAGTATGAAAATGTTAAATACATTACTACCTAATAAATTTCCTACCGCCATATCAAGAGCTCCCATTCTAACTGCTGCCAATGAAACTACCAATTCAGGTAAAGAGGTTGCGGCAGCCAAAAACAAAGTTCCGAAAAACGAATTACCCATACCTGAATGCATAGCAATATGCTCACCAAAATAAGGAAGAAAGATGGCGGCGCCAATTACGATTAAGGAATGAAGTGAATAGCCTCCAATTACTTTTTTAAGATCCGCAGCATTCTCCATTGTTAG